>NZ_UWOT01000006.1:0-195967 GCF_900604535.1 Romboutsia sp. Marseille-P6047 | reverse complement strand
AAGTAATATGTTGATAACTTGCTAATTTATGTTAGTAACCCTGTTGATATCGTTATGTACTGGTAATGTCAGTTCTAAAATCATATATAATGTTTAAATTTCAATATCGACATAAAATAATAAATTTTATGTTATTTGTATTTTTATGTTTTTTTAATCTGCTTTATTTGATTTATTAATATCGCTAAAAGTAATACTAATAAATAACTTAGTATTACCTTTAAACGTATAACATAATATTCCACTATCTTAATGTCCAACCATTAAATAGTTTAGGGAATATATATTCAACTATGCTTAACCAGCATTTAAATGTTAGTCCAATAATTACTATTGCAGTAATAGTTACTATAGCTAAAATTAATAAAGCAATTAAAGTTCCCATTTTACCATTATCCTTTTCAAATTTTTCTAACACTAAAATTGATTTTACTATTAAATTTTCCATAAAAAATACACCGTCCTTATTTTATTGTTGAATTTAATAACCGAATGGTGTATACTCATAGTTGCGAAGTATGGGGCATACACCTTCGGGTTGTGTCTCTTTTTTTATTTTTATAAATCTAAATCCTCAATATCAAAATCATATTCTACATTAGGCGTTTTATTTTCATTGTCCTTATCATTATCATTTGAAGTTTCAATAACTCCTATTTTATTAATTAATTTATTTGCTATTTCATCTAAGTGATTTTCTAGAGATGAATTAATATAATTTTCTTCTCTTTTCTTTTCTACACTAGCTAAGTCTTTCAAAAATGCTGTTTTAGAACTTTTACTTACAATGTAATTATAAAGATCCTCCTCTTTATCCGTAAAAGTTACTCTTATTTCTCTTGCCATTTTTTCACTCCTATTTTATAAAATCCTTTAGCATTAGATTTTATATCAGTTACTGGTATAGTTTGAGGATATAATTTCTTAAAGGTTGGATATACTTTCTCAGCACCACCACCTGTAAGGATTATATTTGTATTTGATAAGTTTGGATATAAACCTCTTAACTCATTTACTATTGTCTTTATACTTTGTAGCATAATTTCATTTTTGTAAGATGTATCTTTATTTAATAAATCTTTATCGCCATCAAAGTATTTTTTTGCATCTGCTAAAGTTATATCTAGATTATACGGCTTATTGCTTAGTGCCTTTCTAGCAACCCTATATAAGTCTAATAACCCATACTTAATTGACTCTCCACCTATGAAGTTATAACTCTCATTGAATTCTGCTATATCAGTAGTACCTCCACCGATATCAACTACTAATGTATCAAGCCCCTTTTCACATTGAGCCATAACTCCATTAGCCTTTAATCCATATGATTCTGGAACTACTAATACGTTATCTATATATATTTGTCTTTTATTATCATTTATAGATATTTTTCTAAAATTATTTTCTTTTATAAATTCCTTTAGTTCATCCTTTCTGTCATTGTACTGTCCTGCTGGTATACCTATAACAAGATTTACATGATCTTCTTCCGTAACTTTTGCTATTGTATAAAACATTAGTGGCAAGAAGTTTTCTTTTTCATGTTTAACTAAATTATTTTCAAATTCCCCTTGCTCAACAACATATTTTTTACCTTCAAACTCTATTACATCATTTGAGCCAAGTTCATTTATATTTGTGTACTCCTTTATTCTACTTTCAATAATCTTATGATTATCATTTGTAAATCCTATAGTAGTTATATTTCCTACATCAATACTTACTATTTCAACCATTTTTCTCCTCCAAAATTGTTAGTTATTTTGTAACTCATATTTATAATATACACTATATTTTCGCATCTGTAAATATATTTATTACAAAATTTTCCGTAATTTTGTAACTATATTAATTTTTCTAAATTATTTAAGTCTAATTTTATATTTATAATATTAAAATTAGTATGCTTTGAGACATGTTTATTGCTTACAACAATGATATCTGGAAACACAGGGAATACATCTTTCCACTTTCGGCTATAGTAAAGTTTTTCATATTTATCTAAATCGAATTTTTTTCTATTTTCAACTTCTACAAAATAGATTTTGTTTTGTCCATTAACATTTATAGCTATAAATGCATCTGCTATTATATTTTCTAATTTATAGGGAACTTTATATTTTAATAAATTTATATTATTAACTTTTAACTTTGATATGAATTGTGAGAGTATTAATGCATGTTTTAAGTTAATTGGCTTTTTTCTAACATAATGTATTTTTTCTGTGATTACATTCTCTTGGTATGATCTTATATATCCATGTTCGGATAAATACTTTAATCGTCTTTGACATGGTCTAACACTTGAATTAAAATATAAATCTGAAATAGTAGTAGTAGTAGCAACTTTAAAATCCTTTAAAAATTGTATAATTTCTTTATCTCTATCTGTAATAATAATTTTTTTCATAATATTTTATATATTGTCTAAAAAACTCAAATCTTCTAATATATTCGTTTTTAAAGGCTTTTCTTTTTTATTACTATCTACTTTATTATTTAAGTGCTTATAACCGCTATACGGCTCTTTTACGGCTTTTATATTTGATATATATTTTCTAGTCAGTTCCTTTACTTGTTGATCTGTTATAAAAAATGATTGAAACTCAACTATATAAGACCCTCTTTTAATAAGTCCATGTCCTTTACCTCTTAATTTATCTGCACCTTCTTGATCCAATGCAACTATACTATTCTTACTATCTTCACATTTAAATACAATTCTGTTGTTTATGTTCGCCTTCACAACATTGTCTATTACGTCATTTGAGGGTCTTTGGGTTGTAAGAAATACATAGCACCCACTAGCTCTAGAGATAGCTATAAGTTGCTTTAATAATTTCATAGCTGTTTTCCTTTTATCCTCTAATAGTAGAACAATTTCTTCTACATAAAGTATTTGGTACTTTAGTTTCTTAACTCCTGGAAGTCTATTGTATTCAAATATACTTGTTACGTTATTTTTCATAAATAAATCATATCTATTATTTGTTTCTTCTAACAGATCTGCGATAACTTCTGTTGTATCTTCGACTGTATATACAAATTTCTTGGTATGCTTTAATTTAGAAAATAAATTTAACTCAACTCTTTTTAAATCACATAGATATAATTCTAATTCACCAGGACCATATAAATTTGATACACTTGTTAATATTGACTTAGTACATACAGATTTACCAGAACCAGTTGTACCAACAATATAAGTATGCGGATCTTCTTTAAGGTCTAATATTACCTTTTCATTAAGACTTTCTCCTATAGGGAATTTAATACCTTCTGTCTTTTCTTTTATTGGTAGTTTGTATGGTATATTATAGTTCAATTCTTTTGTTATAACCTCAATCTCTATATATCCCTTACGCTCCCTTATATCTATTTTGTGTCTCAATTGAAGTTCAAGTGATTCTTTGCATTTTAAAAAATTTGATAATCCTAAACCTATTGGTGCTGACATTAAATAAATATAACCTTTATCGCTTGAATAAATTTTTATTTGCTTTGGGTATTGATCCTTTTTATTCTTTAATTCGACAGTCTTAAAAAATGTCTCAATATTAAATTGTTCTTTTATATCTAATAACTCATACAATAACTTTTTTGATACTTTTGCTACATCAAATATACAGTCAACTAAAGGCTCTAAAATATTCTCGCTACTCATAATAATCCCCCTTATATAATAAATAATGAGCATTAGAGGTATATAAACTATAGGTATTAAAGTTAAACGGGGTGTACGTTCTTATAAATGCCTAAATAGCTTATTATTTACGAACGTACAATATCTAATTTAAATCTAAAAGTGTTACCTCTGAACGCACACTTTGAACGTACACTATAATTTATTCTACTAACTTGTATAACATTCCTATTTAATGCCCAAAATAATTTTAAAGGGGTGTATATTAATGCTAAATCAAAAATCATATGTATATAGATTTATCGATAAAAATAAAAAAATAATTTACGTTGGCAAAACCAATAATCTAGATAGAAGGTTTGGTCAACATTTTAATAAAGGCGGCCATCTTCCAAAAGAATGTTATAACTCTGTTTGGAAGATGGAATATATAAAAGTTGATAGTGAGTTAAATGCACTATTACTAGAAACTTACTATATAAACAAATACAGACCTAAGTATAATAAGTTAAATAAAACGTACAAAGCCACATCTACTAAAAATGTAAATCTTAAGGAGATAAGTACTAATTGGAAAACATTTAGAATAGTTCATCCATCATTATCTCCGAAAGATCATGTACATAAAAAGCTAACTCTTAAGCAAAATATAATTTTTTACTCTATAGCAGTTGTATCTATAGCGATAGTCACAGTTATATATTTTAGATAAGGCATTTAATTGAATTTTTCTTTTTGACTATCCATAAGCAATTTTTCTAATTCATCAGGTGTATATTTAGAAAAAGTATTATTTACATTATGAGCTCTATTTTTAGGAATAAATATGCTTTCGTTAACATCAGATCTACTATAAAAATTCTTATCATCATTATAAATTTTTTCTAACAAAGAAAAATATTCTCCTTTTTCTTTTAAAAATATATCTATTGCTTTTTCTAACCTAGAGGAATTAAATTTTTTACATTTATTTTCCTTGTTTTTTGAATTGATAATTAAATGAGTTCTTTCTTCTATTAGTTTTATATTTATATGCTTTTCTTTATCTTCACTACAGCTAAAATCTTTTGATTTTTGCTTATTATGTGTAGTAGAAGAATAAGTATTAATAGTAGAAGAATCTATAGTACATTTTTGTACCACGGTGTCCGTAGTACATTTTTGTACCACGGTGTCCGTAGTACATTTTTGTACCACGGTTATATCATCACTTATTAGCATCTTAAAAACTACTGGATTTATATGCACATATATTTCACTTTTTACTCTACCTTTATCATCTCTCTCAGTAGATTTATTTCTAAGTAGTACTTTAGAAAGGCTTCCGCTAAGCATTCTTTTAATTTTTTGCTTACATGCCTTTGTATACTTTTTATCTAGTTCGATTTTTTCAACGCTTGAAAGCTCATCATAATCTGAAATAGTATATTTAGGGTGTGTTGTAAATAGTATTGGCAGTTCTTGTATTAAGTAACTATAACTTATCCAATAACCCATATCATTTACTTGTTTTATATATTTCTTTTTCATATCAGCTGTATTTTTAAAATCTACAAACCATCTAAGTAAAACAAGATCTTCTGCATTAAGACCTAATGTAATTGCATTTTTCTGATTAAATCCTTCGATTGTGTATTTCATATATTATTTCCCCCTTATAATTAAAAAAACCTTGATACTTTTCATATCAAGGCTTAAAGGACAAATTTAAATACACAAATTTAATCTATATAGTTGAAATACTAACATAATTATGCTAATATTATTACATAAATTAATAAGTATATAAAATAAGTCTACTAAAAACTACTTGATATCTGGTTCATATCATTTAGTGCTTTAACTTCGAGTTTGCGCTCTTAGTTAAGCAGTAGGCTTTTTTTATGTTTAATTTTAATTCAATAATAAAACTAAATGTAAAAAATGTCAAATAAAAAATGAGGTTATGTGTGCAAACTAATACGGTAAGTTATATAATTAAAAATTTTATACAATAAAAAGTAACACTAATAGTTTATATAAACTAGATCTAGTGTTACTTTTTTAAATACAGATATATATTTTTTATATTAGTTCTACCTAATAGGTAGTCAGAGCTTACACCAAAATAGTCAGCAGTTTTATTTATTATATCTTCAGTAGCTGCAGTCTCACCATTTTCTAATCTAGATAACGCTCTTTGGGTTATATTAAATACTTTAGCTAATTCAACTTGAGTAAGTTTATGTTTTTTTCGTAGCTCTTTTAATCTTTTATTAAACATTATACACCTACTAAAATATATTTTTATAATTAATATTTTAGTATATTTTTACCATATATTGTAATCTATTGACCTTCGAGACGAAAAACGTCTAAAATGATTAGAGGGTTGCAAGATAAATAGTAAAAAGGTAATATAAAATAGAATAGATGTTCTATTGTGTAGAATATATCTACATAGTTACAGGGAGGAATAATTAATGAATTTAAGTACCGAATATTTTTTACTGCTAATGAGCAAATTAAAAAAAAAGGATTATAAAAATTACAAAAAAATAGTAAATAAGATACTTAAAGATAAAAAAAGAGAAGATTGATTACCAATCTTCTCTTTTTTATTTTGTTAATAGCCTCAAAGTATCCATTATATTTTTTTTCATTGAATCATCAAGTTTTTCATATAAACAAGCAAGTTCACGTAACTCTGGATCATCTATATCTAACTCATCAATAATATCAATAAACATATCTCCTTCACCAGCGATAAGCCATGATTCATTAACTCTATATACTTTAGAAATATCCTTGATAACTCGATTTGGAATATTTCTTGCTCCATTTTCATAAGAGGCTATTTGACTTTGACTTATATTGATTTTTTCGCCGAACTCTTTTTGAGATAAGTTCTTTAATTTTCTTAATTCTCTTAATCTATAATTCATTATAGCAACCTCATTTCATCAAAAATTATTAAAATATTATATATTTTATATTCTATTTTGATTTTATTTAAGTTAAGTATAATATAAAAAAAATCGCAATGCAATTAAAAATAGTAAAAAACTCTTGCTATATTCTAAAATTCGACAAATAAATACATAGCCTATAAATAAAAAATATTGAAATGCGATAAAAAACTATTGCAAAAAATTGGCAGGTATAATACTATTATATTGTAATAAAAAAATATTACAAGGCGATAAATGGAGGGAATATGACGAATAAAGAAAGAAAAGAAGATATAAAAAGGTTTGTAGAACTTGCAAAAATTCTTAGAGAAAAAGATCCAGTTAAATTTAATAGAATTTACGGAAAGATAGAAGGACTTACAGAAAAGATGGAAAAAGGAGAATAGTAAATAAGAATGTCAAATAAGAAGTATTATTGGCTAAAGTTAAAAGAAGACTTCTTTGAAGAAGATGCAATAGCATGGCTTGAAGAACAAGAAAAAGGAAAAGATTATTGCTTATTTTACTTAAAGCTATGTCTAAAATCTTTAAAATCAAATGGGTTATTAATAAGAAATGTTGGAAGTATGCTAGTTCCATATGATGCAAAGACTTTAGCAAAAATTACGAACACAGATATGGACACTGTAAGAGTTGCAATGGATATTTTAACTAAAATAGGATTAATTCAAATTTTAGAAAATGGAGAAATATTTATAACTCAATTACAAAATATGGTAGGATCAGAAACAAAATGGGCCGAAAAGAAAAGGTTACAAAGACAAAAAAAGGACAATGTCCCTAGGTTGTCTGGACAATGTCCGATAGAGAAAGAGATAGAGAAAGAGATAGAGAAAGAGATAGAACAAGATACAGATAAAGATAATGTTGTTGTAAATTGTTTTAAATATGCTCAAAAAGTAGGAGTACTTTTAACTCCTTATCACTATCAAGAATTAGTATCTTATATTGAAGATGGTGTAGATGATAATCTGATTATAA
This sequence comes from Romboutsia sp. Marseille-P6047, assembly GCF_900604535.1. NCBI lineage: Bacteria > Bacillati > Bacillota > Clostridia > Peptostreptococcales > Peptostreptococcaceae > Romboutsia > Romboutsia sp. Marseille-P6047. The sequence continues at coordinate 188,392 of NZ_UWOT01000006.1, read as the reverse complement.
GAGCTATTGATATAGCAGTTGGAAGTGGAAATAGAAATTTTAATTACATAAAAGGAATAATCAATAATTGGTTAAGCAGTAATATAAAAACTCTTTTAGAAGCAGAAGATCATAAAAGAAAGTTTAAAAAAAGTAAATCTATAGGAGAGAAAGATGGAAAGTATCAAGACTATGCAAAACACTTGGATTCAAAAGTTGAGGGAGGATTATCAACAGAAGAAACAATCAGGGCAGCTGCAGAACTTGGAATCGAATTATAAATGCAATAAGTGCAATGATAAAGGGTACACAATTATAAATGAAGATGGAACCGAAGCAGTTAAATTTTGTGAATGTAGAGAAATTACTTTAGCAAAAGAAAGATTAGAAAAAAGTGGAATAGCTGATAGGGTTAAAACTAATACATTTAAAACTTATAAAGTAGATAATGATGCAAGAAATAGCGCAAGAAATATTTGCATAAAGTATATCACTGATTTTAATAAAGAAAAGTCTCTACTACTCCAGGGGCAAGTTGGAAGTGGGAAGACACATTTAGCAATAGCAACTTGTAATAAACTTTTAGAAAAGTATTCAGTTAAGTATATGAGCTATACCAAAGATATAAATGAACTTAAGTTTAACATGACTGATACTGATTTTTATAATAAGAAAATTAGTGAGTATAGAAATACAACAGTACTGTTTATAGATGACTTATTCAAAGGTTTTGAAAAAGGAGATTACTCAAGGGCTAGAGCTGAATTAAGAATAATATACGATATTGTGAATTTTAGATACGATAATAAAAAATCAATGATTATAACAACAGAATTAAGCGTAAATCAGTTATTAGATTTAGATGAAGCATTAGCAAGCAGAATAATTGAGATGTCGAGAGGATATAGACATGAATTTAAAGGCAGAGAACTTAACTATAGAATATTTGGATAGATTGACGATTTTAGAAAAGGCTGAGATGGTAAAGAATCGCTCAGAGGATATCTTAAATAGCAATAAAAGTATAAATAAATTAGATGCATTCAATAAAGCATCAGAAATGTTGAGGGGAGAACATGGAGAAGTTAAGAAAAGAACTTGAAAAAGCTTTTGAGAAAGAGGGGTTAACTCAAAATACATTAAAAATGAGTATGGAGTTAGATATATACATAGCGAAAGAGCAAAGGAGAAGATTAAATGAACAATATATCAATTGTAGGTAGATTAACAAAACAACCGGAACTTAGATACATACCAGGAACAGGAACTGCAGTAGCAAGTTTTACTGTTGCTGTTGATCGAGATTATATAAAGAATGATGGTTCAAGAGAAACAGATTTTATACCAGTTGAAATTATGGGGAAAAAAGCTGAGGCATGCGCTCAGCACTTAGTAAAGGGGAGCTTAGTATCTCTTAGTGGATCATTAAGAGTAGATAATTATACAAAAGATAATAAGATTATGTCATTTACAAAAGTTGCTGCTAAAAATTGTACATTCTTAGATAACAGAAATAAAATTAATGAGAATAAGAAAGAGTTCGATGAAATAGATGATACAGACATTCCGTTTTTATAGTGAATATAAGTATCTGAAGAATAATAATATCTCCAGGAATTACCCAGTAGAGAAAAATAAATAAAGGAGTAGAAAAATGAGTTTTTTAGGATTTTACAGTGAAAAAGAAGTAGAAGAAATTAAAAATAAACTTAATAAAGATTATAAAACATTAAGAGCGTGTAAAGAGGTTGAGATTAATAGCTTAAATTTAGAAAAAGAAAATTTACTAGCAGAGATAGAAGAAATAAACGAAGAGCATAGCAAGATCATTGAAGATTTAGAAAAACAAGTCAAAGAACTAAAAAAACAAGTATTTATTTTGAAAAATTTATTACATTGTGATGCAGATAAAGAAATAAATAGATTAGAAAGAATAGCTAAAAGAACTAAAAAGATAAGAGTTAAAAAGAAATGTGAATCTAGTATTTTAGACTATAAAATGAGGAAGATGGCATATGGACAATAATCAAATTACAGGAGTAATTATATTTGTGATATTGATTATTTACACAGGGATTGTAAATTTTTTTAATAAAGAGGGGAAATAGATGGATAATTTAGTTAATTTATTCGAATGTTTAAAACTTAGATGTGGGTATTGTGGAATAGAAAAGTATGAGATATATATAGATTCAGTAGATGGGAACTATACATGCAAATGTGGGTCTCATACTTTTACACCTTTAAACTTAGATTTGGGAGAGTAATATGAAGTTAACAGAAAATTTTATTACACAAGATAATCCTAATTTATCAAATTGGGGACATGCAAGAACAACATTAAAAGGTACATATAAAAGTGAATATTGCAATGAAGTTAAGAAATATAAATTAAGTAAAAAAGAACTTGAAGTATATTTAAAAGATATAGATAGAAAATAAATTCCTCGTAGAAAATAACTAAATATATTAATCAATACTAAGTATCTACTTAGTTGCACTAGGATTAATTTATGGGGATAAAAGGTAGGTTTAGTTTGGAGGGGTGAGTACGTTGTTATATTTGTATGATGCTAGATACAACTTAAAAACAGAAACAACGTTAGAGAAAATATCAAAATTATTAAAGAAAAAAGAAATTGATTTAAGTAGAGATATTAACACTTTAGAAAAAGTAAAGAAGTGGTATATCGTAGATGAAAGTGTAGATGTAAAGGAACTAAAAAAGTTATATGAGAAAGAAGTATTCAAAAATGAGGTATGGAAGGTTATAGAAGGTTCTGATGATAAATTCTTAGTTAGTAATTATGGAAGGTTTAAGCGAATATACAAGAACTCTCCAAATGGAAAGTTTATAATGCCTTATTATCAAACAAGAAAAGTTAATGTAAATAAAAATAAGCAGTTTATAAAAGTTAAATTTAAAGAAGTTTATAAGGAATACTCTGTTAGTAGGATAGTAGCTTATCACTTTGTAGAAATATTTTATGATGGATATGGATTTACTAGTGAAAGCAAGCCGATTAAATATAAGAATAAAAAGTTTGAGGACTTAGTTGTATATCATAAAAATGGATTAGTATATGACAACTATCATGCAAATTTAGAATTTTTAGATAGAGAAGATCTTGCGAAGAAAACTGCTCATAAGTCTAAAGGAGGAAGAATTATAGTAGCAATAGATGCAGAGACAGGGGATATAATAGATTACTTTAAGTCAACAAGGCATGTAGAAGCTAATTTACCAGTTAGTAAACAAGCTGTATCAGATAGTCTAAATAAAGTATGGAAAACTAATATAGTTGGTGGAAAATATATATTTGAATATGAACAATAATTTATCGGGCCATATTATTTGGTCCGATAGTAAAGAAAAGAGGAGTTTTAATTTATTAAAACGGAGCAATTAAAACTTTTAGGAAATATTATAGAGTTTCCTAAGAATCAAGAATTTAAAAATAAAGAGATACAAGATAAGTTTTATGTTGCAACAGAACTTCTAAGAAGCATCATAGAGAAAGATCATGAGTTTAATATAACAGTTACAAGGGATGCAGCGTTAGAGGTATTTGAGGAACAAGATGAAGAAATAAAAGATTTATTAGTTATAAGTACTAGCAAAGAATTTGAAAGAAAACTTAGATATAAAGATAAAAGTTATTTTTATGCAACAGGTGATGAATTTAAATAGAAGGTGGAGATTATGAAATTTACATTAAAAATAGTTTTTAAAAATGGATATGTTCATTCGAGTAAGCATATATGGGAAGATGTTAAAAATAAAAAAGAATTACATAATAAATTTTCTAGATTTATAACTTCAAATGAAAATGCGTTTTGTATGGAGGGGGGAAATAGTATTCATTACTTTATTAAAAGTGAGATTGCTTGTATTTCAATAAATATCGAGGAAGATGAAAAATAAATAAAAATATATAAGGATCATACTGTTGAAGCTAACAATATGATCCAGTGCAAAAAAAGTATTTAGGTGGTGGAGATTATGAAAATAGGACAAGAGATAATAGTAAAAAATGATTTTAAAATAAATACGATAGTTAGTGATAAGGTCAAAACTGTTAAAAAAGGTGATAAGGGATTCTTAGATAGTACAGGATTTTTACATCTAGTAAATGGTGCAGGAAGCGGGAAAATAGTCAAAATAGATGATATAAAAGTTAAAGGATATGACCACAAAAACATAGCAAAAATGATATATAAAAGACTTAATAACACATTTTTAATAGAGACGATTCTAGAAGATGATGGATATGAAGTTGAAGATATTTTAGATGAAATTGAAGATGTTCTAACAGATATACTATAGGAGGGTACTATGAGAAAAATTAAATTTAGAGCGTATAGCAAGTCGTTTAATATCATGTTTGATTATGATATGTTACAAATAGCTACAGCGGAAATGGTAGATATATGCAATGAAAAGTTAAAAGTAAAAGTTCCAGAATCAACGAATATACAAATGGGATTGTTTTTACCAACTGAAGATGAAGATTTAGTATTAATGCAATATACAGGATTAAAAGATAAGAACGGAAAAGAGATTTATGAAGGTGATATTTTAGATTACGGGACTTATGGTAAATTTGAAGTTCTTTATAATAAGGGTTCATTTAAGATTCGAAAACTTAAATTTGAAAATGGTAACGTACATTTCTTAGAGGAATGCTCTTTTGATGATATAAAGGTAATAGGAAATATATATGAGAATTCGGAGTTATTAGGTTAAAAGGGAGGCTTTCTATGGGTAAGAGGTATAAGTATTATTTCAAAGTATTAAATGATGAATTATTCGGTGGAGAAGGTTCAGAGGGTTATATGCATATAGCTGTTAATGATAAATACGATAACCCGGTTGAAATAGCAAAAAATAAATTCTATGTGACTAAGTATTCAAATGATGTTGAAATAATTGAAATATCAGAAGAAGAATATTTAGAAGCTACAGAAGAGTAGCAAACAAAACAATAATTTTAGTTTATAAGGGTAGAGTATTATAACTCTATTCTCATATGATAATAAAGGACCAGGAAAAGTTGCTAGAGTTAAAATGAATCAGATTAATGTTAGAAAATAGGTGGTGGAGATTATGAGAGAAATAAAGTTTAGAGGATATTCAAAAGAAAAACTAATAGGTTCTCAATGGATTACTAATGGGTATGGAGTATCAAAAATCAATTATACAGATGGAACGAGTTCAGTTCATTTATTAAGTCCATATGGAGACTATTTGGTTGAAGAAGATTCAATAGGTCAATACACAGGTCTTAAAGATAAGAACGGGAAAGAAATATGTGAAGGTGATATTATTAAATATTCACATAGTATCGTAGGAACAATAATCAGAGAAGTAAGAATTAAGTACGGAATGTGGGGAATAGAGGGTATGACCAAAGGAACTCAAATACCCTTTGCCAATCTTCTTGAAAATGAATATGAGGTTATAGGAAATAAATTTGAAAATCCAGAGTTATTAGGTTGAAAGATAGGGTTTAAGAGGAGAAGTTATGAATAAACAAGAAATAATAAGATTTATATATGATATTATAAAATGTAATGGCAAAAACCTAGATTGCATAGGCAAAGATTGCTATCTATGTATTTCTGAAAAAATAGCATACTATATTAAATATGAATAATTATTTTAAGAGGAGGAGATTATGAAAAAAGTATTTTTAGGTGGAACTTGTAATGGAAGTACTTGGAGAGAAGAATTAATAGAGTTATTAGAGATAGATTATTTTAATCCAGTTGTAGATGATTGGACAGAGGAGCGCATGAAAGAAGAAATAAGACAAAGAGAAACATGTGATTATTGCTTATATGTAATAACCCCTAGAATGACAGGAGTATATAGCATAGCAGAAGTAGTTGATGATAGTAATAAAAGGCCAGAAAGAACAGTATTTTGTGTCTTAAAAGAAGATGTAAACCCAGCATTGAATTATACGACAGCAATTGGAACATCAACACATATATACTTTAACAAAGGACAATTAAAGTCTTTGGAGCAAGTGGGTAAGATGGTGAGAAAAAATGGAGGAAAGTATTTTAGAACATTAGAAGATGTTGCAGAATACTTAAATGCGTAGAAAAGAGGAGTTTTTAGTGATGAAAAAAAGACCTTTAGATTATAGAAATGATATAAAAAAATGTAAAGAAAAATTATATGCACACATGGAAAATGATGATTATGTTAGTCCTCAAATGCTAGATGAAGCTTTAGCGGTAATTAATGCTCAAAATGGCTATATTAAGTGGTTAGAAAAAGAGCATGGGGATTGGCTGAATAATATTTAATTAGATTAGGTGGTGGAGATTAATGGTTCATAGACTGATAAGTTCGATTAAAGATAAAGACGGAAATAGACATGAAGTGATATCTACAAGAATGAAGTTTGAAAGTTATAAGCTTTTTCATAAAAGACATGACTTAAAAGTTCAATCAAAGAGATATAAATTGAGATGTTTAAGTAAATAAAAAACATATTTTAGGTAGTGTAGCACCTAACCAATACCAGCAGACTACACCTTGCACCATGACTGGTATTTAAACGAAAAAAGTAGATTTTATATGAATCCAATAGAAGTTATAGATAAATTAATAGAAAATAAAACAGACCTAATGGATGTATTTGGAGAAGATTACAAAGCCATGACTGAAACTATTCAAGAGATGTTTGAATTTAATGGATACAGATTAATAGTCGAACAATTAAAACAATAATTTTAATAAGGTGAAACAATATGGAAATAGTTAAAATTGGAGAAGTATACTCAGATAGCATAAGGGATCTATCTGTTTTACATAATTTTATTTTTATAAATTCAGAAATTCATGCTCAAGGAGATATGATACTACTTAGGTTAAGAGCAAAATATGAAAATAAGTTTAAGAAGACATTTAATAAATTTAACGTTTTAGAGGAAGAAGAGCTTAAAAAAGAGTTTACGGAAGAAATGGAACATGTATATAAAAAATATGAAGGCAGAATAAAAATAATTTAATGGTGGAATAACACATGAAAAAATATTTAAATTCTAATGAAATGCTAGATATATTATTTGTATATCACTTAGCAGATACAAGTGAGAAGATCGTTGAAAGCTGGACAAGTAGAAGTAATATGACCAAGAATGAGGCAAAGTATCTTAGAACCTCAATTACATACGCTCAAAAGTTTCTGACAGGAGTTAGGGATAGATTAGATAATAAAGAACAAGAAAAACTTTCCAAGAGAACTATTAAAGCATCAGAGAAGCCTATAATATTTGTAGATGAATGGATGAAACAAAGAGTTATGGGAACTTATGAAAAAGAATTAGAAATAGTTAAAATAGGAAGAAGTAAATTTAAAAAGGTGGCATTACTTGCAATGAAAGCAGTTTGTGAAGATTGTACCGACAGCTTTGCTACTTGTAGCCTATATGATATATTTGAAGATTGTTTAATGCCGCGAGCAGATAGGGAAAAGAACTGTCCATATTGTTTCTTATCTAAAGAAAAGGAAGAACAAAGGCAAGAAAATCTAAAAAGACTAGAAGAAGAAAAAAGGTTGAGAGCAGAACAAAAAAGCAAGAGAAAGCAGAGAAAGCAAAAAAATAGATATGATGAAGAAGATGAAATAATAGAATATAATTTTAAGACTAGAAGGTGATCTTATGAGTATTGAATTAGTTTATATAAAAAAAGTAGAAAAGGAACTTGAAAAACTAAAAAAAGATTTAAGTAAAGTTAGATCTTGGGAACTTGAAATAAAAGTACTAAAAGAAAAGTTAAACTCATATAAATCATCAGGATTTAGCCTAACATCAAGATCGAGTGATGTAGTTACATTAGATGATATATTAGCAAGAGATGAAACCAGACTTAACACTTTAGAAAGTAATTTAGATTATATTAATTATAGATTAAATAAATATAAGGCATCTTTAAATGTATTAAATGACAATGAATATGAAGTAATAAATAGACGATATTTATCTGTTGAGTGCAAGCGTAATTCTTATGAAAAGATTGCAAAAGATATGCACTACTCACACATGACAATTAAAAGATGGCATGACTCTGCTATAAAAAAAATAGCAGAATATCAGTACGGGAGCATTGAAATTGCATAAATGTTATGAAAGTGTTATGAAAATGTTAAAAAGTAGTTAAGCACTTGTTATAAAAACAGTGTTACTATTGTAGAGTAGAAAGATATAAAAGTTAGAACAAAAATTAATATTTCAACAACGTATTAGGCTATAGACATTATCGACAAAAATTAGCAAAATTAAAAAAGTCAAAGTGAATAAAAATACCATCTCAACTCCAGGGATGGTATTTTGCCGTTTAAGGAGAAGTTCTATGAAAGTATGGAAAGATGCAAGCGAAATTAGTATGATCCATGAATTAGAAGATAGACACTTAAGAGAGATTGACAAAGAAATGAGAAAGAAACCTAATTTTGATAAGAAGAAAGGAGGTTCAAAATGCTTTAAAAATGAAAAAAGTAAAAAGACCTTCAAGACCAATAAAAGATATAAAAAGGGTTTTTGATATCCAGGATTATTTAAGGTATAAAAGTGAAAGAAACTATATACTTTTTATATTAGGAATAACAACAGGGTATAGAGCTGGAGATTTAGTTGAATTAAAGGTTAGAGATGTAAAAGAAGCGTTGAGACGTGGGAAATTCGAAATTATGGAAGGTAAGAAGAAAAATAGCAAAAATATAAGAGAAAGAAATAGAAAGCCACGTTCAGCTGAAATATTACCAGAAGTTGAAAAAGAGTTAAAAAGATATATAAAAAATAAAAAAGATTATGAATACATGTTTCCTTCTAGGAAAGGCAAAAGTCATATTAAAGTAGATAGAGTAACAGCAGTATTAAAAGAAGCAGCAGAATATTTTGATATGGATGATATAACGGCACATAGCATGAGAAAAACATATGCATACACAGTATATATGGAAAATGGATGTGACATTATAGCAGTAAAGGAAATGTTAGGACATAGCTCTATAGAAGAAACAAAATTATATTTAGGATTAGATAACGATAAGTATCATCAATATAGTCAAGCATTAAGAAGACTAATTAGATGATATTTTTTTATTTTTTACATTTGAATGTCTTATAATTTGGTGATTATTTATTCAAGGTTACAAAATGAAGATATATATAAGAAGAAAAATTACAAAATGAATATGGTATTCCCTAAGAAAACCATTGATTCAAAAGGTACAAACACAGACGATAACTGGATTACAAATAATAATATTCGTATAAATATTAGGCTTTTTTAGTACAGTTTTAAAACACTAAATGAGGTGGAGTATGGCTCGAGAATTTAGTAGAAAGTTTTATAAAAGTAAAGCATGGAAACAATGCAGAGAATATATATTCAATAAGTATCATGGGCTATGTAACAAATGTGGAGAACCTGGAGAAGAAGTACATCATGTTACATGGTTAAGTCCTAAGAACATAGATAATCCAGAGATAACATTAGGAGAAGATAATCTAGTATTACTTTGTAGAAACTGTCATGTAGCGATACATAGGAAAGTAAACGCAACAAAAGATGAATATACATTCAATGAGAATGGGGAATTGGTTCCTATTGAGACCCCCCTATAATTTTTTTTATAAAGGCTCATAGGAGACCGTCGGAGTGGACCTATATTTTCCTCCACATGAAATTTTCAAAATTAGGGAGGGGTAAAATGAAAATCAAAAATGAACAATTATTACAGAAATTAGAAAAAGAAAAAAAGATTAAAACTGAAATAAATAGACTTAAAAAAATATATAAAGATTTTCCAAAAGAAAAGGTTAAGGTCCTAGAAGGGTTAATTCAAGAAGCAGCATTCATGAAAATATCACTTGAAGAAATGCGAGAAGATTTATTAACTAATGGTTTAACTGAAATATTTGAGCAGGGATCCCAAAGTTTTGATAGAGAAAGACCTCAAGTTAAAATATATACAACCTTTATGCAAAGATATTCTAGAGTAATGAAACAGCTTATAGATCTTTTACCAGAAGAAGAGAAAAAAGAAGAAGCAGATGAACTATTAGCCTTTTTATCAAAAGGGAAGATTAAAAAATGACAGGTACGTATATAGAAGAATACTATCAAAAAATTCTATCTGGTGAAATAGTTGCTTGCCAAAGAATAAGGCAAGTATATGCTAAATTAGTTGATGATATATATAATCCTAAAGGTGATTATATATTTGATTTAGAATTGAGCCTTAAGCCTATTGAGTTTATAGAAACATTTTGTAAACAAGCTCAAGGAGCTATGGGTACAACTTTAAAATTAGAATTATTTCAGAAGGCAAAATTTCAAGCGATATTTGGGTTTGTACATAAGGACACAGGGCTTAGAAAATATAAAGAAAGCTTAACTATAGAAGGTCGTAAGAATGGAAAGACTACAGAACTTGCTGCAGTAAATCTTTATATGCTTATAGGAGATGGAGAAGGAGCAGCAGAAAATTATTGTGTTGCTACTAAACTAGAACAGGCTCAAAAGTGTTTCATGGAGATTCATAACATGGTGAAACAGTCTCCTTTACTTAGTAAGCATATAAGAAAAAGAAAATCTGACTTATTCTTTAATCCAACTTTATCATTTATAAAAGCATTAGCATCTAATTCTAATGGTCTTGATGGACTTAATGGACACATGATAACTATAGATGAGTTGGCAGCTATTAAGAATAGAGATTTATATGACCTAATGAAACAGTCAATGACTGCAAGGAGACAACCTTTATTATTTTGTATAACTACAAATGGATTTGTTAGAGAATCTATATTTGATGCTCAGTATGATTATGCTTGTAAAGTTTTAGATGGATATACAAGCAATGATCCAGATAAAGTAGTTGATGAGACTTTTTTACCATTTATCTATGAGTTAGATGATAAAGATGAATGGGATAAAGAGGAGCGTTGGATAAAAGCTAATCCTGGATTAGGAACAATAAAGAATATACAAGATTTAAGAGATTTTGTTAATAAGGCTAAAAATGATCCATCATTTAAGGCTACAGTTATGGTTAAAGATTTTAACATGAAGGAAAACTCATCTAGTGCATGGCTTAGATGGGATGAACTTAATAATGAAACTAAGTTTAATATAAAAGATATGGGATTCAGGTATGGAATAGGATGTTTTGACTTGGCAGAAACTACAGACTTAGCAAGTGCAAAAGTTTTATGCATGAGACCTAATGATGAAAACATCTATGCAATGTCAATGTACTTTATTCCAGAAGGAAAACTTAATAATTTGGAAGATAATAAGGAAGCTGACGGAGTTCCTTATAAGTTATGGGAAAAGCAAGGATTATTAAGAGTATGTCCTGGTAATAAGGTTAATAAATTTCATATGTTAGAGTGGTTTAAAGAAATTAGAGATGAATATGATATTTATATTCCTTGGATAGGATATGATCCTTGGCATGTTGATGATAGTTTATTACAGGCATATGAAAATGAATTTGGGAAAGAAGCAATGATTAAAGTTAGACAAGGAGTTCTTACTTTATCATCTCCTATGAAAGAGCTAAGAGCGGATTTAATGGCTCATAGAGTTATATACAATAATAATCCTATAGATAAATGGTGTTTATCTAATACAGAGATAAAAACTGATATAAACGGGAACATTCAACCTATAAAAGGTGTTGATAGTAGAAAACGTATAGATGGAGCTGTCAGTTTAATTATAGGTTATGTTGTATTAAAAGATAAGATGTCGGAGTATCTAGCTATAATTTAGATAGGAGGTGAGAAAAATGGGGATACTAAGTAAGTTTTTCAATAAAAGTCCTTCATTAACTAGATATGAAATGATAACAGATAAAGGAAATGGATTTTATGCTTGGAATGGTAAATTATATCAATCTGATATAGTGCGTTCTTGCATAAGACCGAAAGCTAAAGCTATAGGTAAGCTAGTTCCTAGTCATATAAGGAATTCTGCAGAAGGATTTGCAGTCAATCCAGAACCGTATATTAGATTTTTACTAGAAGATCCTAACCCGTATATGACAGGACAAGTGCTATTTGAAAAAATAACAAATCAACTAGAATTAAATAATAATGCCTTTATATATATACATAGAGATGAAAATAATTATCCTATGGAATTGTATCCTATAATAGCTGATAGTATAGAAGCCTTATATGATAAAGATGGTTTTTTATACCTAAGATTTAATATGAAAAATGGCAAGATAGTTAGTTATCCTTATGAGGATATAATACATATTAGAAAAGATTTCAATGAAAATGACATATTTGGAGATAGTCCAACAAAAGCCCTTACTTCATTGATGGAAATAGTAAATACAACAGACCAAGGTATTGTAAAAGCTGTTAGAAATGGCGGTATAATACGTTGGTTACTTAAATTTAATCAAACTCTTAGACCAGAAGATATGGAAGAGCAGACTAAAAAGTTTACTGATACATTCTTAAATATTGAGAATAGTGGAGGAGCCGCTGCTACAGATTCCAAGTTTGATGCTAAACAAGTAGATCCAAAAGACTATGTACCTAATGCAACTCAAACTGAAAAAACTGTACAACGTATTTATTCATTTTTTAATACAAATGAAAAAATAGTACAAAGTAAATATACTGAAGATGAATGGATTTCATATTTTGAAGCTGAAATAGAACCGTTAGCTATGCAGTTAAGTAATGAATTTACTAGAAAAATATTTACTAGAAGAGAAAGAGGATTTGGTAACAAAATTGTATTCGAAGCGTCTAATTTACAATATGCTAGTATGTCTACTAAATTAAATTTGGTTCAAATGGTAGATAGAGGTTCATTAACACCGAATGAATGGAGAGGAGCTCTTAATTTGCCTCCAATTGAAGGTGGAGATATAGCAATAAGAAGATTAGATACGGCAGTTGTGAAAGGGGGTGAGTAATATTGATATTTGTTGATGTAAAAGGTGAAGTAGTCGCAAGTGGTAATGAATGGCTTTACTCTTGGTATGGAATACAGGCAGTATCGCCTAAAATGGTACAAAATACACTAAGTAGAGCAAATGGTCAGCCTATAACTGTTAGAATCAACAGTGGTGGTGGAGATGTATTTGCTGGATGCGATATCTATAACATGCTTAAAACCTATCAAGGTGATGTAACAATTGAAATTCATGGACTATGTGCAAGTATAGCAAGTGTTATAGCTATGGCAGGTAAATGTAAAATGTCTCCTCTTGCAGAAATTATGGTACATAATGTTTCAACACAAGCTAGTGGAGATTATAGAGATATGGAGCATACTGTAGAAGTATTGAAAAAGGCAAATAAGACAATTGCAAATGCTTATATAATGAAAGCTGGACTAAATGAAAAAGAAATTAAGCAAATGATGGATAAAGAAACGTGGCTTACAGCAGAAGAGGCACTAGAGTTAGGACTTATTGATGAAATAATGTTTACCAATGAAAAAGTAGATAAATCAATGGTAGATTTATTAAAAAATAGTGCAGTAAGCATGTGTAATTCAATAGGTAAGATAGATAATAATCTACTTCAAAGATTTAGAAACTTTAATCCAATAATCAATCAACCTAAAGAAAATAAGGTTGATATTTTTATGCAAAAAAAACTAGAAGCACAATTAAAATTATTAAAATTAAAAGGAGAAATATAAATATGAATAAAGAACAATATTTACAACTAAGAAATGGGTTATACAATGAAGCAGAATCATTTATAAATGAAGGGAAAATAGAAGAAGCTAATGCTAAAATGACAGAAATAAAAGATTTAGACAATAAGTATGAACAAGAAGCTAAAGCAGCAGCTAATTTAAATGCATTAAAAGATAATTCTAAAATAACAAATATAGCTAATAATTCTAGAAATGTAGCTGGAGCAGTAGTTTTAGATACTACTAATAATACAACTACAGAGGATTTAACTAATACAGTAGAGTACAGAAAAGCATTTATGAATTATGTATCAAGAGGTATATCTATGCCTAAAGAATTTGTAAATTCAAATGAAAGTACTAAGACTACTGATGCATCAGTAATGATACCTACAACTGTATTAGAAAAAATAATAGAAAAAATAGAAGCTACAGGTATGATATTACCTTTAGTAACTAGAACATCTATAAAAGGTGGAGTAACAGTTCCAACATCTACAGTTAAACCAGTTGCATCATGGGTATCAGAAGGAGCGACAAGTAACAAACAAAAGAAAGCAGTACAAGGAACTATAACTTTTGCTTATTATAAATTAAGATGCGCAGTATCTATGTCTTTAGAAATGGATACTATAGCATTACCTGTATTTGAAAAAACTCTTATAAATAATGTCGTTGAAGCTATGACAAAAGCTATAGAACAATCTGTAATATCTGGAACTGGCGTAGGTCAACCTAAAGGGATATTAACTGAAACTCCAGTTGAAGGACAATCTATAGATATAGCTAAGGCTGAGGGATTAGAATATGACACTTTAATAGAAGCAGAAGCAGCATTACCATTAGCGTATGAAAGTGGAGCACTATGGTTCATGACTAAAAAAACATTCATGAAATTCCAAGCTATAAAAGACTCTACAGGACAACCTATAGCTAGAGTTAATTATGGAATAAATGGAGCGCCGGAAAGAACTTTATTAGGAAGAAAAGCAATATTAAATGACTATATGGAAAGCTATGTAGAGTCTCCAGAATCAGATAATAAATTTGCTTTCTTATTCAATCCAAAAGATTATGTATTAAATACAAATTTAAATATGACTATGAAAAGATATGAAGATGATAATACTGATGACCAAATAACTAAAGCAATAATGTTAGTAGATGGTAAGGTGTTAGATAAAAATTCATTAGTAATATTAACTCATAAATCAGTTTAAAGTAGGTGATTCTAATGTTAGAATCAATAAAATTGGCACTACGAATAAAAAGTAGTGCCTTTGATGAAGAAATAGATGATTTAATATCAGAAGCTAAGTTAGATTTAAAAATATCAGGTGTAGTTAAAATAGATGAGTATGATCCTTTGATATCAAGAGCAATTAAAACATATTGCAAAGCTAATTTCGGATTAGATAATAAAGATAGTGATAGATATCAAGAATCTTATGAATCGTTAAAACAACATTTAAGTTTGTGTGGTGAATATAATGAGTAGTTTTGATGATGTATTAGAATTAATAAAGATTACATATTCACAAAATGAAATAGGTGATAATGTTGAATCTAAAGAATATAAAGAGATATTTGGTAAGAGAAAAAGCATTAAACAGAGTGAATTTTATCAAGCACAAGCTAGTGGATTTAAACCTGAATTTAAGTTTGAAATAAATTCATTTGAATATGAAGATGAGACACAAGCAAGGTATAATAACAAAGAATATAAGATAATTAGAACTTATGAAGTAAGTGTAGATAAGTTAGAAATTATATTAGAAGGTGCTGTAAATGGCTAAGACTAGGTCAGAGCAAAAATCATATATTTCAAAAGTTGATAAGGCTAAAAAGAAAATACAGGAAAAACCTGAACGTGTATATAACTTCATTGGACAATTTTTAGCTAGTGAAGTAAGAAGAAAAGCACGTAGGAGAAGTGGTAAGTTAAGAAGAAGTATACAATATTGGGCAAGGAAAAGAGAAAAGGACTTACTAATTGGTAGTAAGTCCTTTTACGCACCTGCATGGGAACTTGGTAATAGTCAAATGAGAGCAGAGCCTTTTTTGATGCCTACAGTTCTTGAAAATGTTGATACAATTACTACTTTAACAAAACAAGTATATAGTGAGCTGAATAGTGATGAATAAATTACTTGAATTAATATTGAAAACTTTAAAAACTAAGCATTCAAGAGTGTATCATGAAAATGCACCTAAAAATGTAGAATATCCATATATCGTATTTAATATAAACGATGGATTAAAGAGCCATAGAGATGATTTAATATTAATAATCGATATATGGGATAGAAATGACTCATCAATGCGTATAGAGGATTTAACAGATAATATTGATAAGTTATTAGATGAAGCAAATTTACCTAATGAATTTGTATTACCGACATTTTATAGGCAACAAAGATTAAAGATTGAAGATGAAGATAAATCATTAAAGCGAAGACAACTTCGATTTAATGTACAGACATATTTTAAAAAGTAGGAGGTAACTATGATAATTTTAGGACATGGAGTATTCTCTATTGGTGAAAAAGATATAGCTGTTACTAGAGGTGGTGGTCAATTTGTAGTTGAAAGAGAATATAGAGATATAGAAGCAGATGGTGATAGAGGTACTGTAAAAGGTCGAACTATAATAGACAAATCTGTACCTAAGCTTACAATAAATGCTCTTAGCATGTTACCAGAAGATTTTACGAGTTATTATCCTGGTATGAAATCAACAACAGATACTAATACAACGGTAACTGGTAAAACAGATATATCAACAGAGGATTATAAAACTGTAAAATGGACTGGAAAAACTAAGGCAGGAAAAGGAGTTATTATAACCCTTAAAAATGCAATAAACCTTGAAAATCTTGACTGGACTTTACAAGATAAAGATGAGGTTATACAAGCATTAACATATGTAGGAACATATGATGAAGGAGAATCAGAAACTGAACCTTGGGAAGTTGAATTTATAAAATAATTTATAAAAATAGCACTATTAATTTGGTGCTATTTTTTTATTTAAAAATTGACTTAAATAAATCATTTTTGAGGTACTTAGAAAAATAAAGAAAGGTATTTATACCTTTAAATTCGGAGGGAAGATATGAAATTAAGAAAGTTAAACGGAAATGACATATTTAAAATGTCTAGAATACTAAAAAAAATTGATTTTACAGTAGATATGAGTGGAGTTACTGTTGGTTCAAAAGATACTGAATCTATGCAAATAAATCTAGGTATAAACATGTTTAAAAATGTACTTGAAAATTTACATTTAGCTCAAGATGAAGTTAATGATTTCTTAGGTGATTTATATGGATGTTCTGGAGAAGAATTCGGTAATAAAGAGTTAGATGAAGTTGCAGAGGTAATAGTTGAATTTAAAAATATGGTTAAAGGTAGCAATTTTTTTACGCTTGTAAGCAAATTGATGTAGATGATTGCCTAGATCTCCTATTAAGTAGATATTCAAATATTGATTATATTCTTAATATGGAGTGGGAAAATGCGATAAGGCTTATTAATAAAGCATATGAAAAAGAATTTGATAACAAGGCTTTTAGTATGTGGCTTACTTTATATCCTAATATGGATAAAAATACATTTGTAAGCTTTAGTGATTATAAGAGTAAACTTATAATTCCGACTACAAATACACTTTCTAGTATGGATGACATATTAAGAGATGTTGCTGAAATAAGGCAAAAGAAAGCTAGAAAGGAGGTCTAATATATGGAGATTTTCAAACTGTTTGGGAGCATCGTTATTAAAGATGAAGAAGCTTTAAAGAAACTTGATTCCATTGATAAAAAAGGTAGTGGAGTTGGAAAAACCTTTGATAAAATGAGACAAGCAGGTGAAAAGATAACTAGTGTAGGGAAATCACTTACAGTAGGAATAACCTTACCATTAGCAGGCATAGCAGCTGCAAGCGCAAAGACTGCAATGGATTTTGATGCAGGTATGAGGGAAGTATCTGCTATATCTGGTGCAACTGGAACTGATTTAGAGAAACTTAGTAAATTAGCTAAAGAAATGGGAGCTAGTACTAAGTTTAGTGCTACTGAAAGTGCAGAAGCATTAAAATATATGGGTATGGCAGGATGGAAAACGCAAGATATGATGGATGGTTTACCTGGTATTCTTAGTCTTGCAGCTGCAGGTGGAACTGACTTAGCAACAACTAGTGATATAGTTACAGATGGATTAACTGGTTTGGGATTGTCTGCAAAAGATACCCAAGGATTCGTAGACATAATGGCTGCAACCTGTTCTAATGCAAATACTAGTATAGAGTTAATGGGTGAAACCCTTAAATATGCAGGACCAGTAGCAGGAACATTAGGTATAGAAATGGAAGACTTATCTTTAGCGATCGGCCTTATGGGAAATGCTGGAATAAAAGGTAGTGCTGCAGGTACTGCATTAAGAGGAGGTTTAACAAATCTTGTAAAACCTACAGATTCTATGACTGCTGCTATGGAAAAATATGGTGTTGAGTTAGTAAAAAATGATGATGGATCTGTAAGTCTTATGGGAACAATGATGAATCTTAGAGATAAGATTGGATCTTTAGATGAAACAACACAAGCTAATGCGCTTGCTACTATATTTGGTAAAGAGGCTATGTCAGGATGGGCTTCTATTGTAAATGCGAGTAAAGAAGATTTCGATAAATTAGCATTTGCAATAGGCGATTCATCAGGGAAAGCGAATGAAATGGCGGATACTATGATGGGAGGAGCTAAAGGAGCACTAACAGAAATGAAATCTGCCCTAGAAGGGGTAGCTATAACTATTGGAGAAAGAATGTTACCTCATATAGAAAGGGCCGCTGATTTTGTATCTAAACTATGTACAGGATTCCAAAATCTTAGTCCAGAAACGCAAAACGTCATATTAGTTATAGGTGGACTTTTGGCCGCACTTGGTCCAGTTTTAGTTATATTAGGTATACTTGTTTCATTTGTAGGAAATGTAGGACTTGCATTTACAACATTTTCTCCAATTATCTCAAATGCAGGTGGAGTTGTAGCTTTTCTTAGTGGAGGAATAAGCGGACTAATAGGGACAATGGTAAGCTTACTAGCACCAATATTGGCTGTAGTAGGAGTTGTTGGTGTATTCGTAGCAGCTATAGTAAAGGCTTATAATGAAAATGAAAGTTTTAGAAATAAGGTAAATGAAGTATTTTCACAAATACAATCAATAATATCTAATGTTATGTCAATAGTGAAGGATGTAATATCTATGGCATGGGGAGTAATAAAGGTTGTATGGAATAATGGATTAAGTCAAATATTAGGTTTAGCAGCTAGTATTCTTACATCTATAGTTGGTTTCTTTACGTCTAAGTTAAATACTGCTACTAGCATTGTTAAAACGGCGATATCACTTATTAAGGCAGTTTTTAGTGGTGATTTTCAAGGCGCAGTTAATATAGTAAATACTGTTCTTCAAAAGATAGTTAATGGATTTAATGAAAAAATGGAAAGTGCTAAAAATAAAGTCAATAATGCGATTCAAAAAATTAAATCATTTTTTAATTTTAGTTGGTCCTTACCTAAGTTAAAATTACCTCATATAAATATTAGTGGTAAATTTAGTTTAAATCCTCCATCAGTACCAAAGTTCGGTATAGAATGGTACAAAAATGGAGGGATAATGATGAATCCTACAATGTTTGGGTTCAATCCTATGAGTGGGAAAGCTATGGTAGGTGGAGAAGCAGGTCCAGAGGCTATATTACCATTAAGTAAATTACCAGGTATATTAAGAGAAGCTGGTATTGGTGGAGGAATAAATCTTAATATAGAAAATTTTATAAATAACAGAGAGCAAGATATAGAAAATTTAGCAGAAGAGCTTGCATTCTATTTGCAACGAAAAGGAGCATTTTAGGAGGTGGTTAGATGAAAGAATTTACTTTCAATGGAGTAAGTAGCAGAAATTTTAATTTAAAGGTGAAAAAATCTAATCATCTTTCAAAAGCTAAAAAAAGAATTGAGTTAATAGAAATCCCTGGTAGAACTGGGGATTTAATTGTTTCTGATGGAAGTAGAGAAAATTTAAATTTAGAAATAGTAGTTTATTTAGATGCTAGGGATTTAAATACTAAAGAATATTCAGATAGGATTGACGAATGGCTAAATGGCCATGAAGGATATAAACCTATTGTATTTGATGATGGAACTAAATTAGACGCAGTATTTATAGGACAGATAGATTTTGAAAATATAGTTAAAAACTTTGAAGAAGTAGTATTGTTATTTAGTGCTAAACCAAGTGAGGTGATTAAATGATACCTAAGCTACATGATAAGACAGGAACAGTTATAGGAGAATTAACAGATTGTTTAAAAGGTATAACAATAGAAGAACGAAATGGTATGCTTGAAGCAGAGATAACATATCAATTATTTTCACCTCATTGGGATAAACTTATTAGAGGTAATATATTTACTGCAGATGTTAATGATAAAATTAAAAATCAACAATTTAGAATATATAAAGTAGGTAAGACAATAAAAGGTGTATTTAATGTTTATGCTAGACATATTTCTTATGATGCACAAAGGGATATGACAGAAGGATTAGATATACAAAATCAAAGTT
The DNA here is from genome assembly GCF_900604535.1 of Romboutsia sp. Marseille-P6047. NCBI lineage: Bacteria > Bacillati > Bacillota > Clostridia > Peptostreptococcales > Peptostreptococcaceae > Romboutsia > Romboutsia sp. Marseille-P6047. Next base: position 168,085 of record NZ_UWOT01000006.1, on the reverse strand, counting down.
GTGAGTATTGCTTAAATATGATATTTAGAAACTCACAGTTCTCTCAAAAGTTTAAAGGGCATTCAGATATAGTTAATGCTCAAAACTTTAAAATAGGACCTACAAAATTATTAAGTGCAATAGGTGGAGTACGAGGATCTATAATAGATACATTTGGAACTGGTGCTGAAATATTAAGAGATAATTATGATTTTTATGTATTAAATAAACGAGGACATGACAATGATGTAATTATAGAATACTCCAAAAATATGACTGGACTTGATTATACTGAAGATGAAGAAGGTTTAATAACTAGGATTAAAGCTATAGCTAAATATACAGCAGAAAGTGGAGAAGAAACTGAAATATTTACATATGTAGATAGTCCTAAGATATTAGATTATGAAACACCTTTTATAGAGACTATAGATTTTAGTGATAAATTTGAAGATGAAGAAATCCCAACGACTGAAAAATTAAAAATATTAGGAGAAAAATATTTTAAGAATAATAAATGTGACTTCGTAAAGTTTAATTACAAAATATCTTTTATACCTCTTAGTAAATGCGCAGGTTATGAAGATATACAAGATAAAATAGAACTATGTGATACAGTAGGAATTAAAGATTATAGATATAACTTAGATACTAAAGCTAAAGTAATAAAGACTACATATGATTTTTTAAGAGAGAGATATGATAGTATGGAGGTTGGAGAACCAAGGACTACCCTAGGTGATGTTGTAGGTGGAGGAAGCGAAGAATCTAAACCAGGACCGCCTGGTCCACAAGGACCTCCCGGGGCAGATGGGAATATTGGAGATTTCCCCAACAGTTTACCAAGTGTACCTGTTTTATCTAGTAAACTATATGGATTTTCTAGTATTGAGCTTAGTTGGACTTATGAAAATAAAGTCTATTACAATTATGAACTATATGCAAGTAAGATAAAGGACTTTACACCTAATGTATTTGACTTAATACATGCAGGACAAACAAGTTCTTTTTTATTTCAAGCAAAACCTAATGAAATCTGGTATTTCAGAGTATGTTGCGTGAATAGTCATGGAAATAGAACAGAATTTAGTTCTCAAGTTGTAGTTACTACTAAAAAAGTAGATGATTTAAGTAATTATGTAGATAATATGGCTATAAATGATGCTCTTATAGGCACTTTATCACTTGAGAGAGGTTGGATAGGTCAATTAAGAGGTAACTGGATAGATGCAAAGAACTTATCTGTAACAGATGGTAATGGTAAAAGAACTTTAGATATAGATAGTTTTGGGAATGTGAATATAACAGCTACTAACATAAAGATGATAGTAGATGGAGAAGAACAAGGAATAGTTGGTCAATCTCAATTTATACAAAATAATAAAGAATTTGAATTTAAAATAACAGAAAGCACTAGTCCGAACTTAGTGCCGAACAGTTCTTTTGAAAAAGAAGAAGTCTATACTAAAAACCATCCCTTTATATTAGATTGGACCAAAGGTGGAGATGGAACTTATCCTTCTACAATAGATGGTGGAAAAGCAATATTAATATATACCAATGGAGGAGATAGTTATTTTGTTAAAGATACAGCTATAAAAATAGACCCAAATTCAACATATACTATAAGTTTTTACTATTGCTGCACTCATGGTAGAAATGGAAGTAATTATATATTTATAAATGGAAACCCTGTACATATTCCAATAACATATATAGGCGATAGAGCTTGGCACAGATATGAATTTATTTTTAATACACCTGAGAATGTTGATGGAATAACTGCAATTAGACTTGGTATTGTAGCTCAAGAACGTTGTTGGATATTATTTGATAATGTTCAAATAGAAAAACGTAAGGGTGCATCAACATATAGGTATATGCAAAATGAAGTGTGCAACGGGAATGGATTTATTGATAGTGAAGGCATAGGATTTAAGCATGAAGATGGTAGCTATACTAAGATGCTAACTAACGGATTAATGCGATATGTAGGCAGCACTGGATATTCATATCATTATCTTACTTACATTGGTAAAACTCAAAAGTTAGATTTAAACCCTGTAACAATACAACTTCCTGATGATTTTAAGGGTAAGGATTTCAAAGTGAATCTATCTATAGAAGAAATAGCTAATCCGGAAGGGTGGATGGTACAATCATTTCAAGTATTAGTTCAAAATATAGATAATTCAAATGCTACATTTCAGATATATGGAGGTTCTCAATCACAGTTATATGATGGAACTCAAGGTACAATGAAGCCTACTACAATTTCATACACAGTAACTGCATAAGGAGTGATATTAAATGAAGTTAGAAGAATATAAAAATAAGATGACATTGTTTTATTCTAAAAGAACTGGAGAGATACAGACATTTTGTACAGGGATTCAAGATATGAATCTATTCGGTGATAATAAAGAAGATTATGATGTTATTTGGGATTTTATAGTAATAGATTATAATAATAAAATTCTTAATAATAAAGATATGTTTTGTGTCGATTTAAGCAGTAAAACATTAAGGTTAAAAGAATTTAAATTTTAAGAAGGTGACTCAATGGCTAAGCGAAATATTAAATTTAATTTAGACTTCTCTAATAAAGATATTCTCCCTAAGTTCAATATAAAGCAGTTTGATAATGCTTTAATTACTATCTCAACTTACTTAGAAGGGAATATATTCAATCCTACAGGTAATACTTGTAAGCTTTATGTAAGTATAGGTAAAGAAGTTTTCTTACAGGAAAGTAATATAAGTGTATTAGAAAATGCAATAAAAATAGATTTAGATAAGAATATAATTAGTGAAGGCGGAAAGGGACTTGGAGAATTAGAGTTATCAGATATTAATGGAATTCTAACAAGTGCTACTTTCTTATTTAATATTGATTCTAAAATAGGAGAAGGCTCAACAATACCTGGACAAGTAGAGGGGTTTATTGCAAAGCATGAAAGATTAATTAAAGAATTTAAAGAAGAATATAATAGTAGGCTTGAGATCATACAAACTGAACTTAACACTAATACGAATAGAATAGATCAAGTTGAAAGTAAAAATGAGGAACAAGATTCAAGGCTTCTTGATATTGAGGAGAAGAACAAAGTTCAAGATGTATATATACAAGGTTTATTTAATGAAAATAAAGATGGAAGGTTAACTATAGAGGGTGAAGGAAATTCTTTAAAGTTAGAGGGTAGTAAAGAAGGACTTGTTACCATCGATAAAGTAGTTGGAAATACTTTAGTTAATGAAGAAATGCAGTCTACCTTTGAAAACTGTAAAGTAACACAAGAAATGGTTGAAAGCGGTGAAGAAAGTGTAAAGAATTTAGGTAAGTATAAATGTGAAGTTGTGATAAATGGTAAGAATTTATTAGGGTTGCAAGATGTTACTCAAACATTAGATTTAACAGGTTCATTATCACCTCAAAGCGGTGTTAGTAAAGGTTCAATAATATACAAAAATGTTGATGTATCTAGTTTTAAAGGACAATACATTTTAAGTGGCGACTTTACTTTAGATAGTAATAAATATAATTTGAAAGTAATATGTCACAACATAGAAAATACAAAAAATACACATAATGATAGCTACAATTATTTGATTCAAAAAAACGGAGGTAAAGAATTTAACTTTAATACAACTATAGACTTAACTAATTATAAATATATAACTATAACAACAGGTAACATTGTACCATTGGAAAGTAAAATTTATACGGTTAAGGTAAATAAACTTCAAATAGAGGAAGGAACACAAGTAAGTTCACACGAACCTTATTATTACTCAACTAAAACAATATATCTAAATTCACCACTACACAAAAGTGATGAGATAGTTTACATTGATGGTGAGCTAAAACATTATCATAAGATGGGTAGATATTTATTATCACATAACAATGATATAAGAATGTATGATAATAATTTACCTAATTATAATAAATATGGTTTAGCAATGACAGGTTATAAGTTTAAACCAAATGGTGAAGGATGTTGTGATAAAATACCATATATTCAAAACAATTCTGATGATATATTTCATGTCAGACTGGATGGCACTAAACCTTATGGAGGTCTAACACTATGGTTGCCGAAACAATATGGTTCTACAGTTGATGAACTAAAAACATATATGAGGGATAATAACATTGAATATAATCTAATCCTAGAGTTAGCAGAACCTTATTATGAAACAATAGATACAGATAGGTTATTACTAGAAATACCCAATAATGCAACTGTAAGCGTTAAGAGTGTAGTTCCAGTTCAGTCTATGGCTGCTAGCTATACTAATGGAATACCTAACGTATATGGTTTACAAGAAACAAATCAAGTTCAAGATGATTTGATAAATATATCACTTTTAGCGACTGATGAAATGTATACGATGTTAGAACCTATATTAGAATCAATACCACAAGTAATTAATAACGAAAGGACGATGAGTAAAATGGTAGATATGTACGTAGCTATGGTTATAAGAGGACTTAAAACAATAGAGGATGTTCCTGCGAGATATAGAAAAGAAGTACAAGATATATTAAATAAATTAGAAAAGTAGAACTTGTTACAGGTGAGTAATTAAGTTCTTTTTTATTGTATATAAAGGAGATTGTTATGGCTGAAGACACTTCACAAGAAGTTAGAGAACGTCTAATTAGAATTGAAGTTCTCTTAGAGAATATAAATAAAAATCATGAATTGAAGAATGAAATTATAGAAGAAAAAATAAAAGTAGCAAATAATAGAATATCTGACTTAGAAAATAGTAATACATGGTTATGGAGAGCAATAGCAGGTGCTTTAATTAGTTCTGTTATTGCTCTTTTAATAAAATTTTAAAGGAAGGTAATTTATGAAAATAAACTGGAAAGTAAGATTTAAGAACCCTTTATTTGTAGCACAATTAGGAATGAGTGTATTAGTTCCTATATTAGCCTATGCAAACTTAACAGTACAAGATTTAACAACGTGGAAAGCACTTGGTGATTTATTGCTAGGTGCTTTTTCTAATCCATATGTATTAGGATTAGTTGTTATAAGTGTTTATAATGCAATTTTAGATCCTACAACAAAAGGTATAAATGATAGTTTAAATGTATTAAATAAGGAGGTAGAGTAATTATGAATTTTTTAATAATGGCAGGGCATTCAGATAATGGGTATCTAGGTAGTGGAGCAGTAGGAATTATAAATGAAAGTACAGAAACTAGAAGAGTTGGACCAGTAGTAGTTGATTATTTACATAAATTAGGTCAAAATGCTACATATTTAAAATTGGATAAGCCAACAACTTCTTCATACCTTAATGATCAAGTTAAATTAGCTAACTCAAAAGGTGAATTTGATTGCGTCGTACAAATACATTTTAACGCAGGAAGCAAAGATGCAAATGATGAACAAGCTGGAACAGAAACTTATTATCGAAGTGAAAATGGCAAAATATTTGCAGTAAGAGTCAATAATAAGTTAAATGAATTATTTAGAAAAAGAAGTACAGGGGCTAGAAATGATAAACCAAATCTATATTGGCTTAAGTATACTTCTTATCCTGCAATACTTATCGAAGTGTGCTTTGTAGATGATAAAGATGATGTTAGAGTATACCAAGAAAATTTTGATAAAATATGTAGGCTTATAGCAGAAGGTTTAGCAAATAAAACGATACAAGAGTTACCTGGTGATTTTAATCCAATAACATATTTAAAATTATATAAGGACGTGTTGCTTGAGTGTATGCATAAATCTACATTTAAGCCACTTGATCATTATAAAGAATTTGGTGCTAAAGAAGGAAGAGTATATAATAATGATATAGATTATTTATTCGCATATGAAGATGTATTGTTAGCAGTAAATAATAATTCAAGTCTATCTGCAGAAAAGCATTATTTAGATAACGGTAAAAATGAAGGTAGAAAATATAAATAGATACAATATACATACAAGGAAAAATAAAGGCTTTTTACTTTTATTTAAACGTATCTGATGAAAAATAAATATCAATGATATAATATAAAAAAGGGATTTAATCCTTCGAGAACTTATCGACCCAAACTTACATGAGGTGAATTGTAAGAGCTTTATTAGTGCTTAACTAACATAAAAAGGTAGCCATTCCCAACTTGGCTACCTTTTATTTTTATTGTTGATAATTACAAGTAATATGTTGATAACTTGCTAATTTATGTTAGTAACCCTGTTGATATCGTTATGTACTGGTAATGTCAGTTCTAAAATCATATATAATGTTTAAATTTCAATATCGACATAAAATAATAAATTTTATGTTATTTGTATTTTTATGTTTTTTTTAAAAAAATACAAATATGATATACAAATTAAAATTAAATATGCTATAATATATCATACCCTTTGTTTATCGCTAAAGAGTCTATAAGTAGGGTTTGTGACTCTACCTCTTAGAATCTTTCAAAAGATTGTAATCGTGAAAAAGCACTCTTTAATAGAGTGCTTTTTATTTTATTTATTTCTATAAAAAAAGTGTCCCCCGGGGACACTTTTTTAAATTTTAGATTGATTAGTATATAAATCTGTTTGTTCATTTAAGAATTTTAACTCTAATTTTAAATTATTAACTTCTTTCATATCATTTGTATTTTTATGTTTAAAAAAAATACAAATATGGTATACAAATTCAAGTTAAATATGCTATAATATTCCAAACCCTTTGTTATTGATAAAGAATCTATAAGTAGGGTTTGTGACTCTACCTCTTAGAATCTTTCAAAAGATTGTAATCGTGAAAAAGCACTCTTTAATAGAGTGCTTTTTATTATATCGAAATTTACTTTTCGATGTTTTCTTACCATTACTAACTCTTTTACAATCTAATCACAACCAAATTCTTTACAATCAATATTTTCCAATAATTCGCCTGTTGCAATAGCTTTTCTAAAAGTAGAGTCTTTTAGATTATATTTTTGAGTTACTTCTGCAAATAATAATACTTCAAATGAGCACATGTATTTTATATACTATCTTTTCCTAAAAAATATATAATTGGTAGCTTTATAATTTCTACAAAATATTCCATTTTTACATACTTAACGACCAATTACGTTAAAACCATTTACAAATTCAGCTTTTCATAATATCTTTTTAAAAGAAGTCTGGTAATTGCTACTAATAATTTTTAGGGGGAATCATTATAAAAACAAAAAAATAAAGGAGAATTTAGAATGAAATTTAGTAAAAAAATTTATTGCGGAGCTATAATAGGTAGCTTACTATTAGGGAACTTAAGTACACTAAATGCATATGCAGATGGCTATAAGGAGGTTAAAGTTGATAACTTGCAGGTATATACAGATAAAAACGAAGTCTTATCTAAAGAAACACCTATATCAAGCATTGAATACAAAGGTGATTCTCTAAATATAATTAATGCAAAAAGTAATGAGAATATAATTTTTCATAATGATGGAAAACCAATAGAGACAAACTTATTTGAAGATAAGCAGGGTAATGAGCTTTTCGCAGTATCACTAGATAATGAAAATGGACAAAATATATACACTTATCATATGGCTGATACAGATGAGGTAAACATAAACGATACAATATCTAAAATACAAAAAGAAGAATTCAATGTAAGAAATACAACAAGAGCTCTTACTGGAGATGGAATGTATTCAGAAGGTTTTAAATGGGATTTTTATGCTACAATCAATGGAGCGAAGCAACAACAGGGAAGTCTATCTACTTCAGTGCTTATGAAGAGGGATCGTGCTAGTTCAAATACACAATCAATTTGGTCTGTAGAAGAATCATCTCAGCTATTATCTCGTTCAAATAGAGAAATAAAAAATCATGTAGTTAGAATGGATGTAAATCAATCTACCCAAATATTACATGACTGGGGTCCAAGAGCTCAAACTAATGGAGATAAATTAAGTGTTAGTCTTGGAGGTTTATCAAATCCTAAAAGTTGGTCTTTTAGTATAAAAGGATTTGGATTTGTTGATCATTCAAGACAAGGAAGCAAATATGGCAGATGGGAATTTATTAATAAAGGAATATATCCATCTAGGGAGCTTAATGTAAAACCGGGTATAACTGTTACCAATAAAAAAGGTAATTTAATAGTTAAACTAAGCCAAACAGTACAATTCTCTAAAAGTAGCCATCAAACAGGTGTCATTACTATAACAGAACCAGATTTTAAGTAATTACAAAATATCTTATTAACCTATAATGATATAATCTTATTTTGTATATTTACAACGTTAATCAAAATTAAATAATCCAAGTTGTAAAGTGTGCACTTATATAAACTTAAATTATTTTAATTTTCAGATCATAAATTGTTTCATATGTTGTTGAAGAATTTTTAAGATACATTAGTCATCAATAAATAACTCAAAATATTAGAAATAATTGGTAAAATATCCTTGTATAGTTAATACTCGTTTTTAGGACTCTAAAATGAGTATTAACCATCTTTTACCTTTTACTAAAAGAAAAGGAGACATTTTTTATGAAAATAGATAAAATTCTTAAAGTAGTATCAATTATAATTGGATTTGTAGGAGTTATACTTGGACTTTATACATTTTCAATGGATTTAAGATGGATGCTAACATCAAAAAACTTTGAATTAATATTAAAGTATGTATTTATAATAAGTGGCTCTATTATAACTGCATTAATAATATATGGGTTTGGAGAAATGTTAGAGTTATTATATAAAATCAATGAAAATTTATCAAAGCAAATAGAAAAATAGATACGCTTGTGATTTATATTATTGAAAAAGTCATCAACTAAATCTGAATAAGATAAACCTCGTAGAGTTGTACCTATGAGGTTTATTTTTTTAACACTATTCAAGTTGGTTCTAAGGTTAAAATAATTGGTTCTAACTATGCAACAGGGCAAACTATACCAAATTGGGCAAAAAGTAAAATTTATACGATTAGTAAAATAGATGGAAATAAGGCTCTTATACAGGAAATTACTAGTTAGGTATATATTTCAGATTTGAAATTAGCATAAAACTAAGGGATTAATGAAAAAAATAAAGGGCTTAGAATCGATTCTATGAGGTCGATTTTAAGCCCTTTTTATATAAATTCAATTTAATATAAAATTTTTATTCACCCTTTAAAATTACTTTTAAAATATTACAATACAATATATACCCTAATAATGATCCTAATAAATTTAATAATAAATCATTGATATCAAATACTCTATATGGTGCTCTTATCCATAATAAACATATTATTAATTGTGATAATTCAATTAATAAGCTAGTTAAAAAGAATATTTTATTAAAATTTTTATATCTTTACATTTTTCAAATGATAAAGGAAGTAAAAATCCTAAAGGTATAAACATTACGATATTTCCAATTACTTGCTTTATAAAAGAAAATTTATCCATTTTGATAAAATCGTTGAATGGAATTAAATTTAAATAATAATTATTATATGAAGCTAGCTGAAGTGATTCAACACCAATTTTATCTAATGGTAATGGTAATATTGTAATATGGAAAACTATTACTCCGTAAAAATATAATAATGTAATATAAAATATTTTTTTAAAATTATATTTGGATTTTTTTAAATATATAAAAGAACACTATATAAAATTATCGAAATTAAAAATGTAAATAAACTTTTTTCTAACCACATATTATTGAGAAATTGTACCTGAAATAGTTCCAGGAACATTTCTTTGAGCCTTTCTTAATATTAAGTAATGCTTTCCACTTTTACTTGGTGTAAAACTTGTAATTATATCGATATAACTTTTATATGATTCGCTTGTAAAATAATGCTCTCTTACACTTCCTACTGTTGTTTTTCTTCTAACTTCAATATAAGCCTTCTCGGTAGCTCCTAAGTTTGTATTAGTTACTTTAGCAGTAGCTGAAATTTTAGTATATTTAGCATTTAAGTCATAATATTTTCCGTTAGCTCCACCATCTATAATATTTCCATTGCCCCAAGTTCATGAAAAATTTGCTGAATACGCTAAGCAAGTTCCTGATAATGTAAATATCATTATCAAGCTTGAAACCATAATTGCTTTGATTTTTTTCTTTTCATAATTATTTCCTCCTCAAAATTATTCTTAGTAATTTATTTAATTCCTTCAAATTATATTATTAATGACAAAATTTGCAAATAGTTTTAACATAACTGGTCGTTAAATGTGCAAAACTAGAATATTTTGTAAAAAAATATACGATTTAACGATTAAAACTTATGTAATATAAAAAAATAGAAATTATAAAATTCTAATAAAAATCTACCTATTCCAACAAATTCAATTCCATTTACATTTATATCTATGTCTTAAAGTTGTCGAAATATAAGTAGTTTTATCTAAAGTATTTACACAACAGTAAATTATGATATTATTAGACTTAAATAAGGAATATCTTAGGAGTATATATATGAAATTTTAAAAAATGAAACTAATGTTATCTGTAATGTGTTCAGTATTAATTGTAGGAGTTAACGTTAATAAGTCATATGCAGGTTATAATCGAAACATTGACAATTTAAGAGTTACTTTAAAGGTTAGGAGTTCACCTTCAATATATTCAACTCATATAACTACTTTAGATGCAGACAAAGATGTAGTAGCAGGTAGTGACTCAAGCTCTAAAAGATGGGTAACTGAAGGTGGTGTTAGTAGGCTTTGGTGTTCATATGCTTACCCACAATTATCAAATGGAAAGTATCTAAATAATACTCGAGGATGGATGTGTGTATCTGAGACAGGTATAAGTAATGGTAGTTATATTGAGTCAACAGGTGGAGCTGTTATAACTCCTTCTTCAGGTGGATACTTATACCAAAATAGTTCATTAACATCTAAATATCCTACCAAATATGCACGTGGAACAACATTTGGTCCTGGTCAATTTTATTTTCAACATAGTGCATCAAATTTAAATGCTTGGGAAGTTAGACCTGGTGGAGTACTTAAATACATGGATGGTTGGTTGACAAATGCTTTTAACAAATAATATTTACAATGTTATATGATAAGGAGAGGTTATGTTAATTAAGAGGAAAATAACAACGATAGCAGTAATAGGGTTAGTACTCATATCTAGTGGTGTTATAAGTAAAGCTAATTATGATGAAAATGAAATATCTAAAAATAGAGAAATTGTAAAAACTAGTTATGAAAATTTATTAACGGCAGATGGAATAGATCATGTTAGAATAACATATGCTAATGGGGAATATGTAGATATAGAGAGATACTGAAAGAATGTTAGATCAAACAGACCATTATCATGAAAATGGAGAATTAATGTCTCGAATATTAATATTGAATGAAGGATCAGAGGCAATATCAATCGGAAATGACAACGGTGTATATTCAGGCTTAAGACAAGAGCTAACACATGATATAATTAAAGAAAATAAGAAAATGCTAAAAATATCTATGGTAGAATCTTATTTTACCTCTGATATTGAATCTGGATTAGATATTAATTGGGAGTCATCATATACAGAGGATGATAATATTATTAAATATTCTAGCAAAAACCATAATATATATATAGATAAGAATGATAATAGAGTATTAAAGAGATAGATTCTATCTAATGGAGAATTGTATCAGACTATAGAATATGATTTTATTAATAGAAATTCAAGAAGTGGTCAAGAATTATTTAGAATAGATAGTCCATTGACATCAAAAATGAGAAATTCTATAGACCTTAGTAATATTGAAATAACAGATAGTAAGGCTGAACCTGATGTTCCACTTAAAGATGCCAGAGGATAGCTGTATTAAAAATAAAATACTAGGGATAACTTTATCCCTAGTATTTTATTCTATAATAAATTAAATTATTTTTTATTTTATTATAGGTAGCATAACTCATAATTGATCCATTGAACCAAAATCTAAGCGAACCATGTGTTACACCTAGCAATTTAGCGGACTTGTCCATTGTGAAGTTATTATTTTTAATCCAAAGTTTTAAACTATTTATAAAGTTATCATAGTTCCAAACTAAATGAGTATATCCATCTCTACAAAGATAATTAATATCAAAGTATTCTGATAAAAGTTTTAGTATAGATATTGACGGATAATATCTGCCGACTTCATAAGCACTTATTATACTATTTGTAACATTGCATATAGATGCTAAATCTTTAATATCAAGATTCTTATCTAATCTAGATTTTCTAAGCCTTCCACCAAATGTATTTTCATTTATTTCATCCTTAATATACATGGAAATATTTGTATTTTTATCAATAGAGCATCTGATATATCGTGGGTAACCATAATAGTTGATTTATGTTCATTTTTTATAATCTTATATACATCATCATTTACTAAAAGTCTTGTTTGATAATCAAGTGCAGAGAATGGTTCATCTAAAAGTAATATACTAGGATTTACAGATAGTGTACGAATAAGAGCAACTCTTTGTCTCATACCACCGGATAATTCTTTTGGGTACATAGTTCTAAAATCCCAAAGGTCGTATGTTTTTAAAAGTCTTTCAACTCTTTTCATAGCTTCAGGTGTTTTTTTATGTTGAATCTCAAGTCCTATAGTTATGTTATCCATTATATTTCTCCATTCAAGCAAATGGTCTTTTTGAAACATATATCCTATAGTTCCATCAATTTTTACTTCTCCTGATGTTGGTTCCAATAATTTTGTCAAGATGTTTAAAATAGTAGATTTTCCACTTCCAGATGGTCCAAGGAGTGTTAGGATTTCACCTTCTTTTAGAGTGAAGTTTACGTCTTTTAAGACTTCTAGTTCACCGTCTTTACCATAGAAGATTTTGTTAAGTTTTTTTACGTCTACTATTGTTTTCAATATATCACCCCCTGTTATCTATATAGTTTATTGTATTAAAATTAGGGGAAATTTGTACCAATTTATAGGTTTTATTATTATATTAAAATTATTTAGGTAGATATTTTGATTAGAATTAGGTAGATATTTTGATTAGAATAGGCATTAATTTATATTTAGAATTGAAAGTAATTTGGAAATAATTAGTAGGTAAAATGGGAATCAGAATGAGGTATTATATTTGTAAATTATATCAATAATAATTTAATTAGCTTATATTTCTGGAATTAAAATAAGGATTATAAAATGATTGAAATTTGTCTAAAAAAGTGTTATGCTATCAACAGTAAATTTAAAAAGAATATCGTTACTACATATATAATTAACTTCAGAATTACGATTGATTATATATAGAAGAGCTTATTTTTATAAGCTCTTTTTTAATGATAAAGAGAGGTAATAATATGATAAAAGTAGATAATTTATCCTACTCATTTCCGCAAAAGGATCTATATAATAAGGTTTCATTCACATTAAAAGAAGGTCAACATTGCGCTTTTATAGGATCTAGTGGTAGCGGAAAAAGTACACTTATAGATATAATTATGGATCCAGAAAGATATATGTTCGATGGTAAATTAGAAATATACCCAAATTGTAAAATTGGATATGTAAGCCAGTTCTCGCAACTAGACAAAACAAAAGAAACTACAGTTTTTGAATATATAGGTGAAGAATTTATTAAACTACAAAAGGAAATAGAATCTATTTGTAATGAAATGGAGACATCTTCAGATATTGAAACGTTATTACAAGAGTATCAAGAAGCTTTAGATACATTTGAAGCAATTGATGGAGATGATTTCGAAAATAATATTAATAAAAAATTAAATCTTGCAAATCTAAATAGGCATAAAGATAGAATGATATCTGAACTTAGTGGTGGAGAATTTAAACTTGTACAAGTAATTAAGGAAATGCTTAATAATCCAGACTTAATGGTTATGGATGAACCAGATGTGTTTTTAGATTTTGAAAACCTTAATTCTCTTAAAAATCTAATTAATTCATATAAAAAAACAATGTTAATTATTACGCATAATAGATACTTGTTAAATCATTGTTTTAACAAAATTATTCATCTTGAAAATACAGAGATTCAAGAATTTGATGGAAGATATATTGATTATAATTTCTCATTACTTCAAACTAAAATTGAGTTACAAGAACTTGCTATTGCTGATGAGGAGGAAATTGAGAGAAATGAAGCTTTAATCAATGTATTAAGAGAGAAAGCAACTTATAATCCTGATGCTTCTAGAGGTAGAGCTTTAAAAGCTAGAATTAAAATACAAGAAAGATTAGAAGAACGTAGAATTAAAGCTCCATTTGTAGATATTAAACAACCTAATATTAATTTACTTACTAATAATGAAATAGAAGAAACTATAGCTTTAAAAGTTAATGACTTTAGTGTTGTTTTTGATGAAATCCTTTTAGAAAATGTTAATTTTGAGATTAAATCTACTGATAAAGTAGCTATTATTGGAACAAATGGTGTTGGAAAAACTACTTTACTAAGATCAATATTTAAAAATAATAATGAGTGTATTGAAATAAATGATAATATTGAAGTTGCTTATTTATCTCAGATGCAAGGTGAAATATTAAATGAGTCTAATACAATACTTGAAGAGTTTTTTGAAGTAGGATTTAAAAATTACAGGGAAGTTAGATCATATATTTCAAGATATGGTTTTGAAGAAGAGGTTATTGAACAAAGGATAGAATCCTTATCTGGAGGAGAAAAGAATATACTACAACTGGCTAAAGTTTCTGCTAGAAAGGCCAATATGTTGCTTCTTGATGAGCCAACAAGTCATTTAGATACTTATTCACAAATAGCATTAGAAAAAGCTATAGAAAATTATAATGGAGCTATTTTAATGATTTCTCATGATTATCACTTTATAGTTAATTGTATGGATTATGTTTTAATGATAGAAGATAAGACCATTAGAAAAGTTAGCATGAAAAAATTTAGAAAAATGATTTATGCTACTCATTTCGATAAAGATTATTTAGAAATTGAGCAAAAGAAAAAATCCGTTGAAACTGAAATAGCATTGGCTTTAATAGATACTGATTTTGAACGTGCAAAAACTTTATTAGAAGATTTAGAAAATCTTATTAAATTACTTTAATCTATTTAAAAATATGTTGGTATAATTATCAGCATATTTCTTATAATTTGTATTTTAAGTATATTATATATAGTAAATAAAAGGTGTGAACAGTTAAAGGTTCACATCTTTTATTTTAATTAAGAAATTTTATAAATTATTAAAATTAAGCTTCAAATTATAAATTTAATTGAAGAAATCATTATATCACCAATTGATTAAATAAATTAAGAATATATTCATACGATAGATAAATAAAGTCAGAATATATCTCAATATATAATATGGATAAAATACAAATTATGACACAATATCTATATTTTTAGTAACCTAATAAAAGAGGATATAAATTAAAAATTATTTTAAATATAGAAAATACGAACTGATATAAGTTGTAAGAATATTTTCTGTGTGATAATATTTTATTTAGTATTTAATAAAATCTAAATAATAAATGAGGATGAGAAATATATGAAATCTATAAACATACTAGAAAAGATATCAGATGGAAAATTATATGATATTGATGACACAGTAAAAGCAGATACATGTGGTTGTAATGGTTGCAGTGATTGTTGTTATGATATTGGTGAACTAGTAGTGCTTACACCCTTTGATGTATATGAAATAGTTAATTATTTAGGTGTAGAGTTTGTTGAATTACTAGGAGATAAGATTGAATTAATTGAAAGTAACAAAATTTTATTACCGCATTTAAAGATGAAAGATGATAATAAAAGATGCAGCTTTTTAAATAAAGAATTTAGATGTATGATTCACTCTAAACGACCAAACATTTGTCGTTTATTTCCACTTGGAAGGGTATATAAAGATGATGACTTTAAGTACTTTTTACAAGTAGGAAATTGCCCTAAGACTGATTTAAAAGATGTTAAAGTAAGAGACTGGATAGGTATTGAAAACTATGATGAAAATAAAATATTTATATTAGAATGGTATAAATTTATTAAAGCATTAACCTTCCGTTTGAAATTCGTCAGAGATGAAGAAGAATTAAATGAAATTAATCAATTTATATTAGATAATTGTTATAATATCAAGGTAAAAGAAGGAGAGAGTTTTTACTCTTTATTTGAAGAAAATTTACCTTATGTAAAAAATAAATTAGGAATTATTTAAAAGACAAACAGATATCTATTGTGGCTAAGCAATATTAGATATCTGTTATTTTGTTTATGTAAAAATACACTGATTATAATTGTTAAATACTGTATATTATTGTACTATTATAATAGTTTCGATTATATAAATGGGGAGGGTATCATGGAACTTTATACTAACGGTATTTTATATATGGGGATCTTTAGCATGATTTTTAATGGATTAATAAAAATTATGGCTATATATACAATGTATTTAACTATAAAATCTTTTAAAATATATATAAGTAAAAATTCATAATAGTTATATGGTTTTGGATAATATTAAATGAAAAATATAGATCTAATTATGGATAAAACTAATAAAAATAGATAGATATATTGAGTATGCAAAATATCTATCTATTTTTATTAGTTTTTTTAATACCATGTTCTTTGATTTATAATTTAAATAAAGTAGATAAATAATACATTAAAGTTAAGGTCCACTATACAGTAAAAAAGTAAGTATAGTGGTTCTGTAAGGAAATACATTCTATATGGTAAAATCTAGCTGGATTAAAAAGTAAAGAGGAGAAGTTAATATGAATTCATTAATAAGTAGTGATAACACATGGATGTTATGGACGTTCTTAGTGGTTTGGTCTGCTATAAGTATAGTATTAGAACAAAAATACAAGTGGGCATCTAAAGTAACAGGAGCAATTATAGCATTATTAGGAGCAATTATATTTGCAAACTTAAAAATAATACCTACAGAAAGTGCTGTGTATGATTCGGTATGGTCATATGTAGTACCAGTTGCAATACCACTATTATTACTAAAAGCAGATATTAAAAAAGTTAAAAATGAAAGTGGAAAAATGTTAGGTGCATTTCATATATCAGCTTTAGGTACAGTAGTAGGTACGTTTATATCAGCATTTTTACTAAGCTCATTAATACCACATGTAGCTGAGATAGCTGGTATGATGACTGGATCATATATTGGAGGAGGAGCTAATTTTGTTGCTATGACAAATGCTTTTAAAACTCCAGAAAATCTAACTAATGCAACAATAGTAGCAGATAATTTAGTTATGGCTGTGTATTTTTTTGCAACTATGTCAATACCTTCGATACCATTCTTTAAGAAAAAATGGGGTATGGCTACAGAGGGTGAAGAAAGTATTAGTGGAAGTTCTACATATTGGACTAAAAAAGAAATATCATTAAAAGATATAGCTATATGCTTAGCAATTGCCTTTTCAGTAGCAAGTTTATCTAACTTATTGTCTGAGTTCATCTCATCAATAATACCTACTTCAAATATACTATTAAAAATGGCTAATTCTATTTTTGGAAACATGTATTTAATAATGACAACATTAATGTTAGTAGTAGCAACAGTATTTTCTAAACAATTAGACGAAATTAATGGAGCAGAAGAAATAGGTACGTTTTTAATTTATTTATTTTTCGTAGTTCTTGGAGTACCTGCATCTATATCAGAAATAATAAAAAATGGTGCTTTTATATTAGTTTTCTGTATACTAGCAGTGTTTATACATTTAGTTGTAACTTTAGGAGTGGGAAAATTGTTCAAGTTTAAACTAGATGAATTATTACTAGCATCAAATGCTTGTATAGGAGGTCCAACAACTGCTGTAGCTATGGCTATAGCTAAAGGGTGGAATAGTTTAATAGTACCTACAATGATAGCTGGTGTATGGGGATATGTTTTAGGAAATTACGCTGGAATAATTGTTGGAAATATACTTCAAGTTATTTTATAGTATGAGTTATAAATATAATACCAATAAAGTCCAGTAAATAATATTTACTGGACTTTATTGGTATTATATTTAGATTTAATTAATACGAGTTTTATAATTGCTTATATTTTAATTTTAAAGATATAAAAATACAATTCAAACTTATACAATGGTATAATGAAAGAATAAAATAATAATTATTTAATATAAACTATATAGGAAAATTTTATGAAAGATAAGAGTTATATGTAGCTATATATGTGAATATTTTAATGAACAAAGTAAATCATCCAAATAGGAGGAGTCATAAATGAATATTTAAAAGAAAACTCTAGAGAAGCAGATGAAGTTACGAGTGGCTTAGATAAAGATATACTAGTTTGTGGACATACTCATATACCATATGCAAAATATTATGGTGAAAAACTCCTTGTAAATGTAGGTAGTATAGGAAAGCCAAAAACTAATAAACCTGATGCAAATTATGTTATTATAGATATATCAGATACGAATGTTAAAGTTGAAATAGTGGAAGTAGCTTATGATTTTGCAAGACTTATAAGGGAAGGTAGTGCAAAGTAAAATAAATAACTAATTTAAATTTAAGAATAGAATATTTAAAAAATTGAGAATTTAAGATAGTAATAAAAAATAACTGTATCTAAGATTATAAATTATTAGGTACAGTTATTTTTTATTACTATCTTCATAAGTTCTACATATTTATTTCATATAATTGATTAATAAAATAAAATGAAAGGTTGTGATTTATATGGACAGTGATCCTCTACTGATAAAAAATAATAAAAATATAAAAATAGAGTTCATATATTATATCACAAAAAGATTACTTAAATGATATGAACTCTATAAAAGGGAGATTATCATGGTACAAGTAATAAGCAATTTAATAGAAGAAAGAAAAATATTAGAGCTAAGTGAGTATTTTCAAGGATTAAACTCAGTAGACATAGCTAAAGATATGATTTATTTAAGTGGAGAAGAAGTAGTATTAGCATTTAGGATACTACCAAAAGATGTAGCTGCAGAGGTTTTTTCATATTTAGATAAAGATATGAAGCAATATATAATACAGTCAATTACAGATAGTGAAATAAAAGAAATAGTAGATAAACTATTCTTAGATGATACAGTAGATTTTATAGAAGAATTACCATCTCATATCGTAAAAAAAGTTTTAAAAAATACTTCAAAGGAAAAGAGAGAACTTATAAATCAATTTTTAAAGTATAATGAAAATTCTGCGGGATCAATAATGACTATAGAATTTATAGATTTAAAAGAAAGTATGACGATTAAGGAAGCGATAAACTATATAAGATATGAATGTCTAGATAAAGAAGATGTTGATACTTGTTTTATAATTGATAAAAATAGAAAATTAAAAGGAGTACTACCTTTAAGACAATTAATTTTAAATGATGAAAATACTATTATAAAGAACATAATGGATAAAAATATAATCACTTCTAAAACTATAGAAGATCAAGAAGTAGTTGCATCTGAATTTAAAAAATATGACTTAACATGTATGCCAGTAGTAGATGGTGAAAATAGATTAGTAGGAATAATAACAGTAGATGATATTATAGATATAATTGATAAAGAAAATACAGAGGATTTTCAAATAATGGCAGCTATGAAACCTAATGAAGTTCCGTATTTAAAGACTCCAGTTATAGAGCTTGCAAAACATAGAGTTATTTGGCTTTTAGTTCTTATGATATCTGCAACCATAACAGGCTCAATTATTAAAAAATTTGATGATGTATTACAATCTGTAGTAATACTTGCAGCATTTATACCAATGCTTATGGATACTGGTGGTAATGCAGGGTCACAATCTTCAACTTTAGTAATAAGAGGCCTAGCGTTAGGTGATATAAAAATAAAAGATTATTTAAAGGTTATGTACAAGGAATTTAGAGTAAGTTTAATAGTTGCATCTATTCTTACGATTGTAAATTTCTTAAGAATATATTTATTAGAAAAAACTGATTTAATAATTTCTCTTACTGTGTGTGGAAGTTTATTTTTCACAGTAATAATAGCAAAGGTTGTAGGAAGTTTACTACCAATTATAGCAAAGAAATTGAAGTTTGATCCTGCAATAATGGCCAGTCCACTAATAACTACTATAGTAGATGCCTTTGCTCTAATGGTATACTTCACTTTTGCAAAAACTCTCTTAGGAATTTAGGAATATAGAGGGCTATTTTAGATATCCATTTTTATATTTTAGTTGATAGTTTAATATTAAAGTGATTGTACGTTATACTATAGTTAGCAGATAAATTTGAATTTTAGGAGACTTTATATGGTTAATATATTGGTTGTTGATGATGAGAAAAAAATTTGTGAATTTGTGAAGGCTTATTTGGATAAGGAAGGATATTGTACTTCTGTTGCTTATGATGGAAATACTGCTATAGAGTATTTTAACAATGATAAATATGATTTAGTTATATTAGATAGAATGCTTCCAGATATAAGTGGTGAGAACATTTGCAGGTCTATTAGGAATAAGTCTGAAGTACCTGTAATAATGCTTACTGCTAAAATTGAAGATGAAGATAGAATAGAAGGGTTTGATTTAGGTTGTGATGACTATTTGTGTAAACCATTTAATGTAAGGGAACTTGTACTTAGAGTTAAGGTTATTCTAAAAAGAAGTAAAAACTTAAGTGATAAATGTGATAGTGGTATTATAAAATTTGGAAATGAAATTGAAATAAACACTTCATCATATGAGGTTAAGGTAAGAGGTAAATTTATTTCTTTAACTAGTACTGAGTATAAAATATTATTAATGATGGCATCTAATCCTAAAAGAGTATATACAAGAGTTGAGATTTTAGATAATTTAGTAGAAGGATATTATGAAAAAGACGATAGAGTTATTGATAGTCATATAAAAAATTTAAGACAAAAAATAGAAGTAGACCATAAAGACTGTAAAATTATACAAACTGTATATGGTATAGGGTATAAGTTTGGGCTTAAATAATAAAGTTATATCTCTAAGAAATAAAATAATAATATCTTTTGCAATAATAATGACTCTAACAGTTTTAGTAATAACCGTATTTGTAAGAAGAACTTTTGAAAATGAGTTTGGAAAATATGTAGATGATAGTAACAAATCTGAGGTTGAACATTTAATAAATTTTGATTTGAAAAATATTTACAAGGATAAAGTATGGGATATTGATTTAATAAAAGGTTTATGCGAAGACTCCATAGGAAAAGGGATTGCCTTAGAAATATACGATATAAATAATGAAGTTATATATGGAATATTTGAAGATGAAAACAGTTTATCCAATAAGATATTAAATAATATAAGAGAAAATATGGAGAGTATAGAAGATAATTGGAGTGCTAGATTAAAGGAATATAAGGTTGATATATATGGAGAAAATAATAATATAGTTGGATATGGACAGATATTATATTATGAATCACTATATTATATGGAAAATGATATTATGTTTCTGAATATAATAAATACTTTTATGAAAATTATAAGTATTATATCCATAGGTAGCGTGATTATAATATCTTTAATCATTTCAAAGTCAATATCAAGTCCTATAGAAAAAGTATCTATGATGGCTAAAACTATTGGTGATGGAAAATATAAAAATAAAGTTGAGTACAAAAATAATATAAAAGAAGTTAAAGAATTAGTGGAATCCATAAATAAGCTATCTTACAAATTAAATGAACAAGAGCAGCTGAGAAAAAGGATAACTACTGATGTAGCTCATGAACTTAGGACACCACTCACTAGTATTCAAGGTCATCTAGATGCAATGATAGATGGAATTTGGGATATGACGACAGATAGACTTGTAAGTATAAGAGAAGAAGTAAGTCGCTTAAGTGATTTGGTAGGTAGTCTTAGACTTTTATCAAAATATGATAGTGAGAAAAATGCTCTAAACAAATCTAATGTTAATTTACAGAAACTTATACAAAATATTGTATATAACTGTGAAAGTGCTGCTTTAGCTAAAAATATAAAAATTAATTGTAATTTAGCTAAAATAAATATTAATATTGATAAAAATCAGTTTTCTCAAGTTATAGTAAATTTATTATCTAATGCTATTAAGTATACTAATAGAGATGGGGAAATAAATATAAAATCATATGAGGAAAAAGATAATGTAATTATATCTATTAAAGATAACGGAGTTGGAATTCCAACAAGTGATATAGAATTTATATTTGAAAGATTTTATAGAGTTGATAAATCTAGAGATAAAGAAACCGGAGGTATAGGAATAGGTCTTACTATAGCAAAAAGTATAGTACATGCTCATAATGGAGACATATATGTAGATAGTGAATTGAACAGAGGAAGTATGTTTACAATAATAATTCCTAAATAATTATATATATATAGTTGCTTTGATATTGATAACATGATATTTTTTGAAAAAATCAAGTTTTATATTTTAGTTTTCTAGGGTTTCGCAGTTTATAGCTGGCTGCTCCGAGAGAAAACGCACAGCTTACTGTGTACACGGAACGATAAAAGCCTGGGAGATATTTTTTATAATACTCCTATGGCTTTTTTTTATTACTATTTTTAAGGAGGGGTTGAGTAGTGAATAGTTTTACGCATAAAGATATTTATATAGAAGATGGGAAAAGAGTATTAGAGATTAATATATTGCCAGAGAAATATTGCAATTTTGATTGTATATTTTGTCCTATAGGTAGATAAAAAAATAAGCTAGATACTCAAATATTATTTGATGGTGTGGATAATTTATTAAGTGAATTAGAATGTATTATAGACGAAAGTAATGCAGAGTTAATTTTTATTAACTCAAAAGGTGAAGTTTTTGTAAATGATAAGATTAGTGATATTATAGATTTTATAAAAAGTAAGGGATTAGTTATAAGGCTACTTTCTAATGGATATTTATTAGGTAGAGATGAGTATAAATATATTGCTAATAAATGTGATGAAGTTAAAGTAGAAAGAATGGATGATGATATATTTAAGAAAAAGTTAGGGATATCAGATGAAAGATATGAGTAAGTGTCCAAGGAATTATTAGAAATAGTAAAATAGTATATAATAAAATTAACTGTACCTATAATTAAAAAAAATAAATGATTAAGTACAGTTAATTATTTTGATTTACTATTTATTTAAATTATTTAAATCCCATTTGTCAGCATCTGTAACTTCTCTTAATACCTTGCAAGGATTACCTACAGCTATAACACCTTTAGGTATATCTTTTGTAACGACACTTCCAGCACCAATTATACTACCTTCTCCTATAGTTATACCTCCTAGGATAGTACAATTTGCACCTAACCATACATTATCTTCAATATTGATTGGCTTTGAATCACCAAAACCTTCAGATCTTTGTGTTGCATCAATGGCATGACCTGCACATGAAATACAAGTTCCAGGACCTATGAATACACCGTTACCTATATAAATAGGAGATGTATCAAGCATTACACAATTATAATTTACAAATGCCATACCGCTAAAATGTATATTAAATCCATAATCGCACTTAAATGTTGACTCTATAAAAGTTAAAGGAGTACTTGTACCTAAAAGTTCTTTTATAATATCTTGTTTTCTTTTTTCATTGTCTGGTCTTAAATTATTAAATTCCCATAGCAGATTTTTAGCTTTTGATTTTAAATCTGGACTTATGTCCTTATAGTGATAAATATAAGGTTTATTTTTTTTCATTTCTTCTGTAAAGTTCATAGTTTTATATATTAACCTTTCGTTTAAATTTATACTTTATTTTATTTATATAAACTTGTATATTATTAAAATTATATCTCAATAAACTTAATTTTGTTTATAAAATTATGTATAGTTATCATCAACGTAAATACATAAATTCAAAAATAACTTACATGTTATTATAAAGCAGATAACACTTAGTATAAATATAGTTCAATTTAAAAATTTTTTTTTATAATTATGCCCTTCTAATTAAATTATCATTATATTATACTAAAAATTCCAAATAATCCATAATATAAAAAAGTTTGACGTCAAATTAATTTTATAATTAAAGGAGTACAACTATGAATGTTATAGAAGCAATAAAAATGCGTAAAAGTGTAAGAAAATTTAAAGATGAAGTAGTACCAAAAGAAGATATATTAAAAATGTTAGAATTAGCAACTGAAGATCCTTCACCAAAGCATCAACAAAATTGGAACTTTGTTGTACTAACTAATCGTGAGATAATTAATAAAATGGCTGATATAGTAACGAAAAGTCATGAAAGATTAGGTGAAATAGCAAAGACTGAAAAAGATAGAAAAATACATATGAGTGTAATAAAATATTATACATGCTTTAGAAATGCTCCAGTAGTACTGGTATATGGTTCAGAATATAAAATGATAGAGTATAAAATACTAAAAGATAATGAGGCATTTTTATTTTTTATTTTCAGTTTTAAAGTTTGTGCTAAGCTTTCTAAGTAATCTTAAAAACTCTTCTTTTTTCTCTTTAGTAAAATTTTTATAAGCAGTTTCTCTTACTTGTGATGAAATAAAATTAAATTTATCCTCAATGTCTATAGCTTTTTGAGTTAAGCTTATATATGTAACACGTTTATCTATAGCTGACTTTTCTTTTTCTATATATCCTAAACTTATAAGTTTATTTACTAGTGAAGTTACTGTAGATTTATCTTTACCAATTTTTTTAGCTATCTCTTTCATAGTTAGTTTCTTATCACTTTCATAAAGAGCAGTTAATATATTACCATGTGTTGGTATTAGGTCAGTTAAATTATTTTCTTTTAATTTATTTTCAATGAATTTTATCATATTAGCTTTAGTTCTACTAATAAAATAAATAATATATTTATCCTTCATATCAATTCTCCAATCTAGATAAGCTATATTTATCTTTATATATAATACCATATTTAAATAGGTATTTTCTTAATTAATTATTAGCAGATTCAATAAAATTTACTATCTTTATGCCAATACCATCTTATATAGTATTCATAGAATAAACAAAAGTTATCTGTGTATATAAGTAAGGTGAAGTCAACTATAAAATGCTTTAATATTTCTACTAAATTATTATCTAACTGTACTTTATCTACTTGCATTTTTTAAACCTCATTAATATAGTTACAGCATTAAGCAATATATTAATTGTCATATGTGTAAATTATTAGTAAAATTATTGAAGAGTCGAAATTATAAGATAATATTTATAAGTTTGATTTTGGATTATATTATAGACTAATAAAATTTTAGCAAAGGAAAGGAAAAAATCTATGATAAGTAATTTACGTATGAAAGGTATAACTTTAGTTATGCTTGGAGCTATGTTATGGGGAATATCTGGAACCGTAGCTCAATTTTTATTTCAACAAAACGGTTTTACCCCAGAATGGCTAGTTGTTGTTAGGCTATTAGCATCGGGGATATTATTACTATTTTTAGGTTTAATTAAAAAAGATAAAGGCATAAAAGAAATTTGGAAAAATAAAAAAGATAGAACAAATCTTATATCATTTAGTATATTAGGAATGTTAGGTGTTCAATATACTTACTTTGCTGCAATTAAGCATGGCAATGCGGCAACTGCGACTATACTTCAATATTTATCACCAGTAATTATTACGTGCTATATGGCATTTCGTTGCAAGAGGTTACCTAAGTTAAATGAAGTTTTTGCTATAGGTTTGGCAATGATTGGCGTATTTTTCATAATTACGAAAGGTGATATACATAGTTTATCTATATCAGAATTAGCATTATTCTGGGGATTAGCATCAGCTTTTGCTTCAGCATTATACACACTTCAACCTATAGAGTTATTAAAAAAATATAGTTCTACTACAATTGTTGGATGGGGGATGCTAATTGGAGGTATAGCTTTTAGTTTTATAAATCCACCATGGAAGTTTAGTGGAGTAGTTTCTATATACTCAATTGTAGGTGTTGTTTTTGTTGTTGTATTCGGTACACTTATAGCATTTCAATGTTATTTAGAAAGTTTAAAGTATATACTTCCAACAGAAGCAAGTACATTAGGATCGGTTGAACCTTTATCAGCAGCATTTTTATCTGTAATATGGTTAAAAGATCCATTTGGATTTATGGATTTTTTAGGTATGACTTGTATTATTGTTACAATTATAATATTATCTTATGTTAAAAAAGGTAATAAAGACGAAATAAGTGAAAATAGTTTATTAGATACGAAGTTATAAAATATTAATTAAAAAATATAGTTTAAAGTTTTTGTTGACAATCCAAAATCAGTAATATAAAATTTAATTAAAATTAAATATAAATCTTCAGGGCAAGGTGAAATTCCTTACCGGCGGTTATAGCCCGCGAGCCTTATGGCAGATTCGGTGAAACTCCGAAGCCGACAGTAAAGTCTGGATGGAAGAAGATTAAAATAATTGATACTATAATAGGTATTATTTATTGTCTTGCAAATTTTAGCTCTGAAATCATTGATTTCAGAGCTTTTTAATTTTACGTACATAAAATACTTTAAGGCAAGCAGCTTATTAAACAATAGCTTTATTAAATATACTTAAATAGTAAATATATTAAAATCAACTTCCTACCTCCTGAAATTAGCCAGGAGGTTTTTTAATAGTAAAATTTATATAAGGAGGTTAACATGGATGAATATTTTATGAATATGGCAATAGATTTAGCACGTAAAGGAGAAGGAAGGGTAAGCCCCAATCCTTTAGTAGGTGCTGTAATAGTAAAAAATAATAAAGTGATTTCTACCGGATATCACAAACTATATGGAATGGAACATGCAGAAATTAATGCAATAAATAATGCAAAAGAACCTCTTGAAGGAGCAACAATTTATGTAACTTTAGAGCCATGTTCTCATTATGGAAAAACTCCACCATGTGCTTTGACTCTGATAGAAAAAAAGTTCAAAAGAGTAGTTATTGGAATGAAAGATGTAAATCCAATAGTTTCTGGAAATGGCATAGATATGCTATTAAAAAATAATATAGAAGTTAAAGTTGGAGTATTAGAAAAAGAATGTAAAGAACTAAATGAAGTATTTATTAATTATATTAAAACTTTAAAACCTTTTGTTTTATTAAAATATGCTATGACACTAGATGGAAAGATTGCAACTTTTACTAAAGATTCTAAGTATATAACTTCAGAAAAATCTAGAAAAGAGGTACATAAGCTTAGAAACAAGTATAAAGCTATAATGGTTGGAATTAATACAATACTTAATGATAACCCTCTTTTAAATTGTAGAATAGAAGGCGGAGTAAATCCTATTCCAATTATAGTGGATTCAAATTTAAGAATACCAATGGATTTAAATATTTTTAATGTTCATGAAAAGATAATAGTTGCTACTATATCTGATGATGAAGATAAGATAAATAAATTAAAATCTAAAGGCGTTGAAATAATAAAGACTTCTAATATAGATAATCAAGTAAACCTCAGTGAATTAATGATTAAATTAAAGGAAAAAGAAATAGATAGCATTTTATTAGAAGGTGGTTCAACTCTTAATTACTCAATGGTTAAGTCTAATTTAGTAAATAAGGTCATGTCATTTATCTCGCCTAAAATATTAGGCGGAAAAACATCGCCAACTCCTCTTGGAGGCAGGGGAATAGAGTTTGTTAGAGATGCTATAAAATTAAAAAATATAAATCAATATATTATAGATGAAGATATTGTCATTGAAGGATATTTATAAGGAGAAATTATGTTTACAGGAATAGTAGAAGAAATTGGAGTGGTAAGAAGTATAAAGAATGTAAATGGAGGCAAAGAAATCTGCGTACACTGTAAAAAGATACTTACTGATATAAAGTTGGGAGATAGTATATCAACCAATGGTGTATGTGTAACTGTAACTGATTACTATAAAGATAGTTATACCTTCTATATAATGGAGGAAACTATAAGAAGAAGTAATTTAGGAAATCTTAAAGTAAATGATATTTTGAATTTAGAAAGAGCTTTAAAGGTAGATTCTAGATTTGATGGTCATATAGTTAGTGGACATATAGATTCATCGTGCATTATTTCAAATATAGAAAAATCACCTACAAGTTTGGATATATTTATAGAGGCAAATGAAAATATCTTAAGGTATATAGTAAAAAAAGGTTCTGTAACTATAGATGGTGTAAGCTTAACAGTTGTATATGTTGATGATTATAGATTTAAGGTATCTATAATTCCACATACACAAGAAGAAACCACTTTATATAAAAAGCAAATAGGGGATTATGTAAATATTGAATGTGACATTGTAGGTAAATATATTGAGAAGTTTTTAAAAATAGATAATATATCTAAAAAATTAAATATAAATAAAGAGTTCTTATCTAATAATGGATTCATGTAAATTTTAAAGGAGGAAGTATGTTAAATAGCATAGAAGAAGCATTAGA
The DNA here is from genome assembly GCF_900604535.1 of Romboutsia sp. Marseille-P6047. Classification (NCBI taxonomy): domain Bacteria; kingdom Bacillati; phylum Bacillota; class Clostridia; order Peptostreptococcales; family Peptostreptococcaceae; genus Romboutsia; species Romboutsia sp. Marseille-P6047. The sequence continues at coordinate 139,749 of NZ_UWOT01000006.1, read as the reverse complement.
AGATTTTAAATTAGGAAAGATGTTGATTGTAGTTGATGATGAAGATAGAGAAAATGAGGGGGATTTAGTAATAGCATCGGACATGGTAAAAGATGAAGATATTACATTTATGTTAAGATACGCAGGTGGTCTTATATGTACACCTATGGCTAAAGATTTATTAGATAGATTAAATATAAAAAGTATGGTTTATGAAAACACAGATTCGCATAACACAGCATTTACAGTTTCTGTAGATTATATAGATACTACAACTGGAATTTCATCGAAAGAAAGAGCTTTAACTATTAAAAAACTTATAGATAAAAACTCAACGGAGCATTCTTTTAAAAGACCTGGTCATGTATTTCCTCTAGCAGCTAAAGAAGGAGGAGTACTTGTAAGAAATGGTCATACAGAAGCAGGTGTTGATTTAGCTAGAATATGTGGATTTTCTCCTAGTGCTGTAATCTGTGAGATAGTTAAAGATAATGGAGAAATGGCTAGACTAGATGATTTAATAAAGTTTTCAAAGTGTCACAATATAAAGATAGTATCTATAAAAGATTTAATTGAATATAGACTAAAAAATGAAAATTTAATGCTAAAAGTTAGTGATTCTAAAATGCCAACTAAATATGGAGATTTTAGAATATATGGATTTGAAAATAAATTAACTAAAGATCATCATATAGCTATTGTCAAAGGAAATATAGAAAATAAGGATTCGGTATTATGTAGAATACATTCAGAATGTTTTACAGGCGATATACTTGGTTCTATGAGATGCGATTGTGGAAATCAATTACAAGCAGCTCTTAAACTTATAGAAGAAAATGAATCTGGTGTAGTAGTTTATATGAGACAAGAAGGTAGAGGAATTGGGCTTTTAAATAAAATAAAAGCTTATAACTTACAAGATAATGGACTTGATACAGTTGAAGCTAATTTAGCACTTGGATTGCCTGTAGATTCAAGAACTTATTATGAGGCATGTCATATTTTAAAAAAACTGAATATTAAGAATATAAGGTTAATGACAAATAATCCTGATAAAATCAAAGATGTTGAAAAGTACGGTATTAATGTAAATAAAAGAGTAATTTTAGATTTAGATTTAAATGAAAAGAATAAAGATTATTTAAAAACTAAGCAAGATAAATTAGGTCACTTATATACAGTATAAAGAAAAATAGGAGGATAAATATTTATGAAAATTATAGAAGGACACTTAATAGGAAAAGATTTAAGAATAGGAATTGTAGCAGCTAGATTTAATGAATTTATAGTTTCAAAATTAATATCAGGTGCAATAGACGGACTTAAAAGACATGGAGTAAATGAAGATGATATTGAAGTAGCTTATGTTCCAGGATCATTTGAGATTCCATTACTTGCTAAAGCTATGGCAAAGTGTAATAAATATGATGCAATTATAACTTTAGGTTGTGTCATAAAAGGTGCAACACCACATTTTGATTATGTTTGTGCAGAAGTATCTAAAGGTGTGGCATCAGTAGGAATTGAAAGTAATATTCCTGTTATATTTGGAGTACTTACGACAAATTCAATAGAACAAGCAATAGAAAGAGCAGGAACTAAAGCTGGTAATAAAGGATATGATTCTGCACTTACTGCAATAGAGATGATTAATTTAGTAAAACAATTTTAATTATAGAGTTTAGATGTATTAAAGTTAAAATTATAGATTAATATAAGATAAAAACACCAAATATTGTATTTTCTACATAGCAATATTATAATATAAAAAGCATAGTGACTAGAATTTATATTACAAAGTATATAGTATAAGAAGTAAAAGTAGAAGGAGAAGAGACACAGTATGTTATATTTAGTTTACATTTTTGCAGGATTAGGGGCAGGAATTGTAACAGGACTTGCAGGACTTTCTGCAGCAGTAGTTATAACACCTTTATTAGTAAGTTTATGTAAATGGCAAAGTTATGATGCTGTAACGGTAGCACTAGCAGCTGATGTACTTGCTAGTATGTTGACAGCCTACACTTATTATAAAAATAAAAATATTGACTTAAAAAATGGAATCCTTGTTACAATTACCGCTTTTATAGGAACTATTATTGGTAGTTATAGTGGATTTCTTTTTTCCCAGTCGCAGCCAGATGGTCTAGGGTATATTTCTATGGCAACTACCATTTTACTGGGGATAAAATTTTTAGTACAACCTATTGAAAAAGGTTTTGGTGCAGAAGATGGTTCAGAACAAATAAATCATAAAAAAATTGCAACAGCAATGTTCTTTGGATGTGGAATAGGTTGGATTTGTGGTTTTACAGGAAGTGGTGGAGGAATTTTAATGCTTACAGTATTTACATTACTTCTTGGATATAATTTAAAAGTAGCTGTAGGTACAAGTACTATGATTATGACTTTGGTCGCTTTAACAGGAACAGTAAGTCATATTTCTATGGGTGCTAAAATACAACCATTACCTATGCTGTTAGTTATCATTTCTTGTGTTATAGCTGCTTATGCTAGCGCACAATTTGCAAATAAGTGTGAGATTAAAAAGTTAAATAGAGTCGTAGGTATATGCCTTGCAATTCTTGGGATAATAACTATTTTAATAAAATTGATATAAATAGAAACTTATATTAAATGATTAGTAGAAAAAACTATGAGATAATATGCAATAGTAATATGGTATAGAGCGTTAACTCTATACCATATTTAATTATAATATGATGAGAATAGTTTTAGAGATAAAAATTAATACATCCAAGGAGAGTATATGATAAATATAGTAATAAGAAAAGAAGAAAGAGATTTTAAAGAAGTCAAAGTAATGATTAAAAATCATTTGAAAGTTCAGAACACACAGATAATAATGAACATAATTTAGTAGAAAAGCTTCGTAAATCGGATAACTTTATAGAAGGATTATCCTTAGTAGCAAAACATAATGGTAAAATTATTGGACATATAATGTCAACAAAACTGGATATAGTATTTTAGAATGAAAAATATATGTCTTTAGCATTAGCACCTCTTTCTGTTCATCCGGATTTTCAAAAAATGGGGGTTGGTAGATTACTTATAAAAGAAACTTTTAAAATAGCTAAAGAATTAGGTTATGAATCTATATTTGTTCTAGGTAGTGAAAAATACTATCCTAGATTTGGATTTGAGAAAAGTACAAATTTTGGTATAAATGCACCTTTTGAAGTACCAAGTGAAAACTATATGGCTATAGAGTTAATTAAAGGAGCATTAGAAAATGTATCTGGAGATATAGTTTATGCAAAAGAATTTTTTGAAGTTTAGAATATATTAAATCAAGAAAACAACTTAAAAATAGGTCAGGAAGTTTGTTTAGAAATTTCTAAAGTTGATATTAAGTATTTAGGAAACAAAGATAATAAAGAAAATTTAACAATAGCTGTATAGGGGTAAAGATATGAAAGATGGACACATACATACGCCATATTGTCCTCATGGTAGTAAAGATAAACTAGAGGATTATATACAAAAAGCAATAGATGTAGGATTAATTGAAATTACTTTTACAGAACACTTACCACTGCCGAATAACTTTGAAGATCCATCACCTAAAAAAGATAGTGCAATGGATGAAGATGATATATTAAGTTACTTTAAGGAAGTTAATTTTTTTAAAGATAAATATAAAGATAAGATTAAAATAAATGTAGGTGTAGAAGTAGACTATATAGAAGAATACGAATATGAGATAGAAAAAATGTTAAATAAGTATGGTAATTATTTAGATGATTCTATATTATCAGTACATATGATAAAAATAGGTGAGAAGTATTATTGTATAGATTTTAGTGCTGAAGAATTTTTAAAGATAGTTACTAAGCTAGGTTCTATAGAAAATACTTACAATAAATATTATGAAACATTAAAGTTAGCAATAAATAGTGATTTGGGAATATATAAACCCAAAAGAATAGGTCATTTAAATTTAGTTAGAAAGTTTAATAAGTTATTTCCATATGATTATGATGGAAATAAGCGACTAGATGAAATTATTAATCTTATATGTGAGAAAGATTATGAGCTAGATTTTAATACTTCTAGTATTAGAAAAGTATATTGTAGAGAACCGTATATACATGGATATCTACTAGAGCTTGTAAATAAATATAAAATTAAAACCGTTTTAGGTTCAGATTCACATAGTTTTGAAAGTGTAGGATTTAATATATAACTCAATTTTAGCTGTTACATCAAATATTCTCTTATATTCTCTGCTAAATTGAGATAGGGTTTCATATCATAGTTCATAATAAACCAATTTATATGTTATTTTATTATTCTCATAAGAGACAATTGATGAAATTTTCAACAAGATCTATATTATTTATAATGGATGATAGAGCGCATTATAAATTTTTTAGTGAAAATGCTTATGATAAAACAGATAAAACTCCATTTAATAAATTGGAAGAATTTTTTTATCAAATTTAAAATAAGTATAAAAATAACTCTATAATAGTACTTTACTATAATAGAGTTATTTTATTATGGTTATTTAGAACGTATATTTTGATAATAAAGTAAATTAATTTTTTAATAAAGAAAGGTGATAGAAAAATGGAATTAAAAGAGTATTTATCATATTTAAATCAAGGAAAGAAGGTAACTGAAGGTTCAAAAGTCCATGAATTTATGCATAAATTATCACAAGAAGCTTTAAAGATTACATCAGTATTAAATAATGAATATCATGAAGCTCATGAAATTAGAGAAATTTTTTCTGAGTTGATTGGCAAGGCAGTAGATGAAAGTTTTGGACTGTTCCCACCATTTTACACTGACTGTGGTAAAAACATAGAAATAGGAAAAAGAGTATTTATAAATGCTGGATGTAAATTTCAAGACCAAGGAGGCATAATTATAAAAGATAATGTTTTAATTGGTCATAATGTAGTATTAGCTACACTTAATCATGAAATTGATCCTAATAAACGAGGAGATATGTATCCATCACCAATTGTTATAGGAGAAAATGTATGGATTGGATCGAATGCCACAATTTTACCAGGAGTAACTATTGGTTATGGTTCTATCATTGCAGCCGGTGCAGTTGTAACTAAAAATATTCCTAAGAATGTTGTTGTTGGAGGTGTTCCAGCAAAAGTTATTCGTAAAATTGAGAAGTAAATTATAAAACTAGTTGACTTGAAGTTAACTCTAAGTACTATCATTAATTTGTAAAACACAATAAATTAGGGGGGATTAAAGAGTGAGCAAAAAAGTATTGGTATTATCAGCAAGTCCAAGAAAAAATGGGGATTCTGAGATTTTATGTGAACAATTTATAAATGGGGCTAGAGAATCTGGTAATGATATAGAAAAGATATTTTTAGGAGATAAGATTATTAATTATTGTATAGCTTGTTATAGATGTAGAAGAGATGGAGTATGTGTTCATAAAGATGATATGGCTAGTATATTGCAAAAAATGATTAATGCAGATGTAATAGTAATGGCAAGTCCAGTTTATTTTTATACTATGGATGCACAGATGAAAACTTTAATTGATAGAACCGTAGCAAGATACACAGAGATTACTAATAAAGATTTTTACTTAATAGCAACTGCAGCAGATCTTAATAAAGCAATGCTGGAAAGAACTTTCGATGGATTTAGAGGATTTATGGATTGCTTACCAGGGGCAAAAGAAAAAGGCATTATTTACGGAGTAGGTGCTTGGCAAAGAGGAGATATAAAAGAAAGTAAAGCTATGAAAGAAGCGTATATAATGGGGAAATCAGTTTAATAAATAAAAGAAGAAGTTGATGATGAAGCATACAAAATGCTTAAATAAAATTAAATAAATTATAAAAAAAGCTAGTTTGGAAATTAATTTAAACTAGCTTTTTTATTCTAATACTTAGATAAAAAAATAAATACACATCTTAACTTATACATATATTTTATTCAAGGCTATTTTTGAAAATTACTTAATAGTTATCTACTTAATAGTTATCTATAGCAAACTATACAACATTAATGGGTGTACTTAATAAAGTATATAATTTGATTTAAATTTTAATTAGGGAAAGAGAGGTATATGTTATGAATGCTAATAAATGTCTAAAGCTTTTACGTGAAATTAAAGACGTTGCTTTAGCAACAGTTGATAAAAATGGAAATCCTCAAGTGAGAATTATTGATGTAATGATTGTGGAAAATGAAACTTTATATTTTGTAACAGCAAGAGGTAAAAACTTTCATAGTCAATTATTGGAGTCAAAGAAAGTTGCAATTGCAGGTTTAACTAAAAATTATGAGTCTATTAGATTAATGGGAAAAGTAAGTTTAGTTAAAGAACAAAGTAAATGGTTAGATCGTGTATTTGAAGAAAATACAGTTATGAATGATGTTTATCCAAAGGATAGTAGATATATATTAGATGTTTTCTATATAAATGAAGGAGAAATTGAATACTTTAATTTAAGTAAAAGTCCTATTTATAGAAAAACATTTTCTTTAAAAAGTAAAAATATATTTAAAAAAGGATTTTATATAACTAATGATTGTATAAAGTGTGATAAATGTAGAAAAAACTGCCCTCAGCAATGTATTACTAAGGATGAACAATACTTAATCAATCCAAATAATTGCTTACATTGTGGATTATGTTTTGAGAAATGTCCTACAAAAGCAATTATTAAGGCAGGTGAATAGGTGTGTTAAGTGAAATGATAAATTTACTTCAAGAAAAAAGTGCATTTTTTATAAACTTACTATGTCAACACTTACAGATATCATTTATTGCAGTAACAATATCTTGCATTATTGGTTTAGTTATTGGAATTATTATTAGTGAATTTAAGAAGAGTTCTAAATGTGTATTAGGTATTATTAATTTTTTATACACCATACCATCAATATCTTTATTAGGGTTTTTAATACCTTTTTCTGGTATAGGAAATAAAACAGCCATTATAGCATTATCTATTTATGCATTATTACCAATGGTAAGAAATACATTTACAGGAATTGAAAATATTGATGATGCAGTAATTGAAGCAGCTACAGGTATGGGAAGTACAAGACTTCAAATTATATATAAAATAAAATTACCTTTAGCAATGCCAATAATTATGTCAGGTATTAGGAATATGGTAACAATGACAATTGCATTAGCCGGAATAGCATCTTTTATTGGAGCAGGTGGATTAGGTATTGCTATATATCGAGGCATAACTACTAATAATACATCAATGACAATAATAGGAAGCTTATTAATAGCAATTTTAGCACTTATTATTGATGGAATACTAGGAGTTATAGAAAGAATAATTATAGATAAAAAATCTAATTTACAAATAGATTTAAAAATTTTTATATCAGCTATTGTGTTTATATTTTTAATTATTGGTGGTTTAACTTTTTATAAGAATAAAGATAATAACCAAGTTATACATTTAGCAACAAAGCCAATGACAGAGCAATATATTATTGGGGCTATGATTAAGGAAATGATAGAGGAAAAAACAGATATTAATGTAGAGGTAACACAAGGTGTTGGAGGCGGTACATCTAATATTCAGCCAGGAATGGTAAGTGGTGAGTTTGATATGTATCCAGAATATACTTCAACAGGTTGGAATATGGTATTAAAGCATGATGGTTTTTATAATGAAGAAATGTATGATGAGTTAGTAAAAGAATATAAGGAAAAATTTAGTTTTACATGGACTGGTATATTAGGTTTTAATGATTCTTATGGAATAGCTGTAAGAAAAGAAATTGCAGATAAATATAATTTAAAAACATATTCAGACTTAGCCAAAGTATCAGATAAATTAGTTTTTGGTGGAGAGTATGATTTCTTTGAACGACCTGATGGATACAGTGCACTTTCCGAAAAATATAATTTTAAATTTAAAAAAACTATGGACTTAGATATAGGATTAAAGTATAAAGCAATTAATGAAGGTAAAGTAGATGTTATGGATATATTTACTACAGATGGACAGTTAACTGAATCAGGTGTTATTGTATTAAAAGATGACAAAGAATTTTTCTCCACAGCAATGGGTGCTATGGTTGTAAGAAATGAAGTATTGGATGAATATCCTGAATTAGAAGATGTTTTTAGTGAAATGGAAGGAATACTAAATGATAGTGAGATGGCAAAATTAAATTATATGGTAGAGACAGAAGGTATGGATGCAGAAACTGTTGCACATGAATATTTAGTAAAAATAGGTATTTTAAGTAAATGAGGTGGGGTTATATGAAAATTACAATTGAATTCAAGAATATAAAAAAAGTATATAAAGATAAAGTAATTTTAGAAAATTTTAATCTATCAATAATGAAAGGTGAATTTTTAAGTGTAGTAGGAAGTTCAGGATGTGGGAAGACTACACTATTAAAGATGGTAAATGGATTAATTACTCCAGATAAAGGTAAGGTATTTGTTCATGGAAAGTGTACTCAAGACGTAGATATTATAGAATTAAGAAGAAATATCGGTTATGCAATTCAAGGAAGTGTATTATTTCCACATATGAGTATAGAAGATAATATCTCTTATGTACCAAATCTTTGGAATAAAAGAGATAAAAATAAAACTAAAGAAGCAGTAAAGAAATGGATAAAAATAGTTGGATTAGATGAAGAACTATTAAAAAGATATCCAAATGAATTAAGTGGTGGTCAGCAGCAAAGAGTAGGTATAGCTAGAGCACTTGCTGCATCTCCTGATATATTACTTATGGATGAACCATTTGGAGCTGTGGATGAAATTACTCGTTCTAGCTTACAAGATGAAATTATAAGAATACAAAAAGAAGAAAACATTACTATTATTTTTATTACACATGATATTAGAGAAGCATTAAAGCTTGGAAGTAAAGTTTTAGTTATGGATAAAGGAGGGATTCAACAATTTGGTACGCCTAGTGAAATATTAAATAATCCTAAGAATGATTTTGTAAAGAAGCTTATTGAAAGAGAAGTAAGTTATATTAAATAAAAAATGACCTAAATATATTTTTAGGTCGTTTTTTTAATTATTTTTATACTTTTCTCCCAATGAAAGCATAGATTTAAGAATAGGCTTAAGGCTATATCCTGTTTCAGTAAGACCATATTAAAGATCTCATTAGCTTAGGCTATAAATTTTATTTTGATTAATAAATTTAAAAAAATTTAGAATAATCTATTGACTTGGAGTTAACTCTAGGAATTATACTTTTCAATGTGATAAGAAAGAGATAATCAACTGGAGGAGAGATATGTCATTAAATATTTTAAATAAAGTTAATGAACCTAAAGATTTAAAATCTTTATCAAGAGAAGAATTAAATTTATTATCTTCGGAAATAAGAGATGTATTAATTAAAAAAGTAAGTACAACAGGAGGTCACTTTGGACCAAACTTAGGTATGGTAGAAGCAACTATAGCACTACATTATGTATTTAATTCACCAGTAGATAAGTTTGTATATGATGTGTCACATCAATCATATACACATAAAATACTAACTAGAAGAAAAGAAGCTTTTATAAATCCTGAAAAGTTTGGAAGTATCACAGGATATACAGAGCCTAGAGAAAGTGAACATGATTTCTTTACAATAGGTCATACATCAACTTCAGTAAGTTTAGCTTGCGGACTTGCAAAAGGAAGAGATGTAGTTGGAGGAAAAGAAAATATTATAGCTATAATAGGTGATGGTTCTTTAAGTGGAGGAGAGGCTTATGAAGGTTTAAATAATGCCGCATCATCTAATAAAAATATAATAATATTAGTAAATGATAATGATATGTCTATAGCAGAAAACTATGGTGGATTATATCAAAACTTAGCCATACTTCGTGAAAGTGAAGGAAACGCAGAAAATAACTTTTTCAAGTCATTAGGATTTGAATATCACTTTGTTAAAGATGGAAATAACATAGAATCTTTAATAGAAGTTTTTAAAAAAGTTAAAGATACAAATCATCCAGTAGTAATTCATATGCATACTGTAAAAGGTAAAGGATATGAAGATGCAGAAATAAATAAAGAAGCATTCCACTGGGTAATGCCATTTGATTTAGAAACAAAAGAATTAAAATTTGCTGGCCAACCTGTTAAATCTTATGCAAATATAACAGAAGAATTTTTAATAGAAAAAGCAAAAAAAGATAGTAGCATAGTAGCAATAACAGCTGCTACCCCAAGTATAGTAGGAGTAAACGGTTTTAGAACTAAACTAAAAGATCAATATGTAGATGTTGGTATAGCAGAAGAACATGCAATAGCACTTGCATCAGGTATAGCAAAAAGAGGAGGTAAACCAGTAGCATCATTCTTAAGTTCATTTATACAAAGAACATATGACCAATTATCTCAAGACCTTGCTATAAATAATAATCCAGCAACGATTATGGTTTATTGGGGAGGAATAAGTGGGTCAGATATAACTCACTTAGGATTATTTGATATACCTTTAATATCTAATATACCGAATATAGTTTACTTAGCACCAACTACTAAGGAAGAACATCTTGCTATGGTTGAGTGGGCTATAGACCAAGAAAAGCATCCAGTAGCTATACGTGTTCCTAATATGGAAGTTATATCAAGTGGGGTTGAAGTTGAACCTAATTTTTATGATTTGAATAAGTATGTCAAAGTTGAAGATGGAAATGAAGTTGCAATAATAGGCCTTGGATCATTCTTCCATTTAGGTAAGAAAGTTCAATATAAATTAAAAGAATTTGGTATTAATGCTACATTAATAAATCCAAGATTTATAACTGGCTTAGATGAAGAGTTATTAAATGAGCTTAAGAAGTATCATAAGCTAGTGATAACATTAGAAGATGGAATACTTGATGGTGGATTTGGTGAAAAGATATCAAGATTCTATGGTGATTCATCTATGAGAGTATTAAACTTTGGTGCAAACAAAGAATTTACTAATAGTGTTCCATTAGAAGTATTATATGAGCGCTATCATCTAACTGAAGAATTAATAGTTAATGACATAGAAAGAGTACTTGAAGATTTAAAAATATTAGGGTAATATAAAAACAAGTGGTTAGCTCAATATTGAGTTAACCACTTGTTTTTATATCAATGTTATTAATAATTTAAATTAAGAAGTTATGCTAATCTATAGATTATTTTAATAAAAGGAGAATAAATATGAATGAAATACAATTAGAAGAAAAAGAAATTGATGTAAGACCATTTGCATATGCAATTTCACTAATTAGTGGTAAGTGGAAAATGCACATATTGTTTTGGCTATGGAAAAAAGAAATTCTTAGATATAGCGATTTAAAGAGAGCATTGGGTAAAGTAACACATAAGATGCTAAGTAATCAACTAAAGGAATTAGAGAGTGATAGTATTATTATAAGAAAGGAATATCCACAAGTACCTCCAAAAGTGGAATACTCACTTTCAGATACTGGTAAATCTATGATGCCTATTTTAAATTCACTATGTAAATGGGGACATGAATATGTACCTAAAGATTACAATTTATAAATAAATTGTAATAGACTTATTTACACTGGAATAGTATTTAAAAGGATATATACCTAAACATGATTAATAAAATAGAGGTGGATTATGACTTTTAAATCAATAAATACAAAAATTCTAGATGAACTTGAATATATGTTTGACAAAGAAACACAAAATATTATAGCTATGAACATGGTAAATAAATCAGGTGTAAGTGCGGCTATAAGAGATTATGATCTTAAGCGTAGAATGCAATATACATTTTCCATTGATATAGAATCTGGAGAAATAACAAATCAAAAAAGGGCTGGACTATGCTGGGTATTTGCGGCATTAAATACTATGAGATTGGATGTTATGAAGAATCTTAACTTAGATAATATGGAACTTTCTCAAAGTTATATATTATTCTATGATAAACTAGAAAAATCTAATTATTTCTTAGAAAGTATTCTAGAAACATTAAGAGAGCCTACAGATAGCAGATTAATTAGTTTTTTATTATCAGCACCTCTTAATGATGGTGGTCAGTGGGATATGTTAGCAAATCTAGTTAGAAAGTATGGTGTTGTTCCAAAGGATGTAATGCCAGATACTTTTGTATCAACTTCTACAGATGAAATTAATCCATGGCTTACAAAAAAATTAAGAGAATTTGCATGTCAAATAAGAAAATCTTATAATTTAGGTGAAAGTATAGAGGAACTTCGAGCTAAGAAAAAAGATATGATGGCTACAATATATCGTATGCTTTGTATATCTATAGGAAAGCCTCCAAAGAAATTTACTTGGGAAGTTAAAGATAAAGAGAACACTTTTATTAGAATTAAGAATATTACACCAAATCAATTCTTTGAAGATTATGTAGATTGGAATTTAGATGATTATGTAAGTATTATTAATGCACCTACAAATGACAAACCATTTAATCATAGTTATACTATAAAATTCCTTGGTAATGTAAAAGAAGGAAATATTATAAGACATTTAAATCTTCCAGTTCAAGACCTAAAGAAATTAGCAATTAATCAGTTAAAAGATGGAAATGTGGTCTGGTTTGGATGTGATGTAGGTCAATTTCTTGATAAAGAATATGGATCTATGGATATTGATGGAGTTCAAGCTAATAAATTATTTAAAACTGAGTTTGCTATGAATAAAGCAGAAAGACTTGATTATGGTGAGAGCCTTATGACTCATGCTATGGTATTTACTGGAGTAGACTTAGAGAGATATGATGAACCTATTAAATGGAAGGTAGAGAATAGTTGGGGAAACGATAGTGGGAATAAAGGATTTTATATAATGTCTGATAAGTGGTTTTCTGAATATGTATACCAAATTGTAATAAATAAGAAATATTTAACAAAAGAATTAATAGATCAATACGAATCAGATCCGATTGTTTTACAACCATGGGATCCTATGGGTTCATTAGCATAAACCTTAAATAAAAAAGCAATAGCAACTAACTATTGCTTTTTTATTTAATAATATCATATGTATGTATCCATATCATTTGAGATAATAATATGATACTAGGAATCCATACAGACTTAACACTTATAGAAATCGAAATTAAAGTACCTAAAGCAGCTCCTAGAGCAAATGAAAATGTAAGTACAGTGAATGTAATTAGCTTTATTGTATAAAATTTATTCTCTTCTTCTAATGCATCGTATAAAAACTGTCCTATAGTTCTAATATTTCCTGTACATATAGTTGTACTGTACCCAACACCTAGACACTTTTTAAACAGGCATAATTGATATCCCATCCAAAAAGATACTAAGTTCGTAACTATAAAATCTAATACAGATAAAGGTATAAAGCCAATACTAAACAACCCTATTGACTCTATAAGTAAAGCTATTTTTCTCCAATTTCCTTTATACTTACTTTTTTTTATTAAATATGCAACATATTCAGAAAATGCAGCACCTAATACACAAGCTATAATAGGAATAAAGAAGTTAAGCGCATTTTTCCAATTTCCAAGAGCAATATTAATCCCTAATTTAGACATATTAGCAGTATGCATATTTGCTAGTATTTCATTTCTTGTAATGTAAGTGTAAGCATTCATAAATCCTCCGATAATAGTCATTATAATTAAGAATATTGGATTTTCCCAAGGAGGTATTTTTTTATCATTATTATCTTGTTTTCTATTCATATAATTTTACCTCTTTTATATTCTAACATTTGTGATAGTTAGATTTTACTTTTGATTATAGTATGTTAAATAATATTCTCATATACGTGTATATGTTAGAATTAATTTTTTATCTAAGTTATCCTTATAATTAACGCTAAAGATTTTTAAATAAAGTATACATAAATAACATGATTATAAATTGAAAATATTAATATATAAAAAATTAATTTATGGGGAAATTAATAAAAGTAATAGGAATTAAAGGAGAAATAAAAATGACTACAAATGACAAAAAGGTATTTAAACTACCAAGTGCGTATACTGTTTTATTAGCTATAACCACTATTATAGCTATAGTAACTAACTTTATACCAGGAGTTAGAGGTGCAAAATTATCTGATTTTGTTATGGCTCCTATAAATGGTCTATTAGAAGCAATTGATATAGCTATATTTGTTTTATTAATTGGCGGATTCTTAGGTGTAACAACAAAAACTGGTGCTTTAGATGCGGGAATAGGTTCAGTTGTTAGCAAGTTAAAAGGAAAAGAATTAATACTAATACCGGTACTAATGTTCCTATTCTCTTTAGGTGGAACTAGTTTTGGTATGGCAGAAGAAACAATAGCATTTACAGCTCTTGTTACAACTACAATGATAGTTGCAGGATTTGACCCTTTAGTATCAGTGGCGACATTAATTTTAGGCGCAGGTTGTGGTGTTTTAGGTTCAACTGTTAATCCATTTTTAGTTTCGACAGCAATAGGAGCTCTAAATGGTGTAGGAATAGATGCTAACCAAGTGATAGTAATAGGTACAGCAATAGCATTATGGTTAGTATCACTACTTATCTCAATATACTTTGTCATGAGCTATGCTAAAAAAGTTCAAAAAGATAAAAGTGCTACATTATTAACAGATGATGAATTCCATCGTGCAAAAGAAGCATTTATAGGAGATAAATCAAGTGATGATGTAATAGAATTTACTTCTAAAAGAAAAGTAGTTCTTGCATTATTTGGATTTACATTCTTAATAATGGTAGCAGGGATAATACCTTGGGAGAAATTTGGTATAACAATTTTTAATAATACTTCATTTTTGACAGGTTCTTCACTTGGTAATTGGTGGTTTTCTGATTTAGGTATGTGGTTTGTAATTATGTCAGTTATCATAGGATTAGTTTATAGAATGAAAGAAACAGAAATAGTTGTGGCTTTTATAGATGGTGCAGCAGATATGGTAGGTGTATCATTAGTTATAGGTGTATCAAAAGGAATATCTGTAATAATGAGTTCAACAGGATTAGATAACTATGTTTTAAACTCTGCATCTTCAGTACTAAGAGGAATGTCACCTATAATATTTACAATAGTTGCTTTATTAATTTATATAGTTTTATCGTTCTTTATACCATCTACTTCTGGTTTAGCAGGATTATCAATGCCAATATTTGGACCATTAGCAGTTAGCTTAGGGTTTCCAGCAGAAGTAGTTATATCAATATTCAGTGCAGGTAGTGGTATAGTAAACCTTGTAACACCAACGAGTGGGGTTATAATGGGAACACTTGCAATTGCAAAAGTAGATTATGCAACTTGGGTAAAATTTGTTACTAAAGTTATAATAACAATATTTATAGCATCAGCAATTATATTATCAATAGCAATGATGCTTTTATAATAACTTTAAATAACCTAAAGTTATGTACTTAACATAATTTTAGGTTATTTTTTATTAATGAAAAAATTTTTAATTGTATGTAAGTAATTAATAGGAATAGAAGGTTAAAAATTTAATTTTGTATTGACTTAGAGTTAACTCTAAGTATTAGTATATTAAGAAAGGAAGCAAATTATAGGGGGTATTTATGAAATATACAAAATTAGGAAATTCAGACTTAGAGGTTTCAAGAATATGTTTAGGTTGCATGGGATTTGGGGATGCAAGTCAAGGTATGCACTCATGGACACTTAGTGAAGAAAAATCTAAAGAGATTATAAAGAAAGCTCTTGATGTAGGTATTAATTTTTTTGATACAGCAATAGGATATCAAAATGGTACGAGTGAGATATATCTTGGTCGTGCATTAAAGGATTTAGCTAATCGTGAAGATGTTATTATAGCTACAAAATTTCCAATAAGAAGTCAAACAGAAATAGACTCTAATGTTAGTGCAAAAGAACATATTAATAATATGCTTAATCAAAGCTTATCTAACCTTGAAACTGATTACATAGACTTATATATATATCATATGTGGGATTATAACACACAAATTGAAGAAATAATGAAAGCTTTAAATGAACAAGTCCTAGCAGGGAAAATACGTTATATTGGTATTTCAAATTGCTTTGCATGGCAATTAGAAAAGGCAAATAGCATAGCGGATAAAAATGGATGGAGTAAGTTTATATCAGTTCAAAATCATTATAATTTATTATTTAGAGAAGAAGAAAGAGAAATGGTAACTTGTTGCAAGGAAAGTAATATTGCTATGACACCTTATAGCTCACTTGCATCAGGTAGATTAGTTAGAGATATATCACAAATAACTAAAAGATTAGAAGAAGATTCATTTGCTAAGAGTAAATATGACTTAACTGTAAATCAAGATAGAATAATAATAGACCGTGTTGCAGAAATAGCACAGAAAAGAAATATGACAAGAATACAAGTAGCTCTAGGTTGGTTATTATCAAAGACAACATCGCCAGTAGTTGGAGCAACCAAACTTTCTCATATTGAAGAAGCAATTAAGGCTATTGATGTAAAACTAACAGATGAGGAAATAGAATATTTAGAAGAACCATATATACCTCATAAATTAGTTGGAATTATGGCTCAAAAGTAATATTTTAAATTATTTTTTTAAAGTTAATGTTAAGTTCATGTTTAAGATGTAGTATTATATCATAATTTACAGGAGGAGAAAATATGCTTACATTAAAAAACATAAGAAAAAGCTATACCACTGGGGACTTTACACAAATAGCACTAGATAGTGTGTCAGTAAATTTTAGAAAAAATGAATTTGTTGCCATATTAGGTCCAAGTGGTTCTGGAAAAACAACATGTTTAAACGTTATAGGTGGACTTGACAAATACGATAGTGGAGATCTTATTATAAATGGAAAATCCACAAAGGAATTCAAAGATACAGATTGGGATGCTTATAGAAATAACTCTATAGGATTCATTTTTCAAAGCTACAATTTAATAAACCACTTAGACATAATTTCAAACGTAGAGATGGGGATGACTCTAAGTGGTGTATCTCAGAAAGTAAAAAGAGAAAAGGCACTAGAGGCTCTTGAACGAGTTGGATTAAAAGATCATGTTCATAAAAGACCAAATCAACTATCTGGTGGGCAGATGCAAAGAGTTGCTATAGCTAGAGCATTAGCAAATGACCCAGATATAATTTTAGCGGATGAACCTACAGGTGCACTTGATACTAAAACTAGTGTACAAATTATGGAATTAATAAAAGATATAGCAAAAGATAAGTTAGTAATAATGGTTACTCACAATCCAGAGTTAGCTCATAATTATGCAGATAGAATTATAGAGTTTAAAGATGGAAATATAGTATCAGACTCAAATAAGTTAAATGAAGGAATACGTGATGGAGCTTATTCATTAAAGAAAACAAGTATGAGTTTTTTAACAGCCTTAAAGTTATCTTTTACTAATATTAAAACTAAAAAAGGAAGAACATTTTTAACAGCTTTTGCATCGAGTATAGGTATAATAGGAATAGCGGTAATACTTAGTTTATCTTCAGGTTTTAACACAAAAATAGAAGAAGTTCAATCTGATACTTTAGCAGAATATCCTATAACAATATCTCAAACTTCTCAAGAAGTAGATATGGAAGCTATGCATAATGAAATGGCAAGTAATGCTGCAGGTAAAAAAGAATATGTTGATAGTAATGAGGTATTTTTATATGACCAAAGTGATACTATAAAAACTCATAAAAATAATTTTAGTGATGACTTTTTAAACTATTTAAATAATATAAATAAAGATATTTGTTCTAGTATTGGTTATACAAGAATAGCAAATATGAATCTTATAAGTAAAATAGATGATAATTATAAAGTATCATCATTTACAAATCAAAGTAATAATTCACCTATGCCATCAACTTATATATCATCTTATCCAGAAATGATAAATGATAATGAAGGTTCTTACATAGAAAAGAATTATGATGTATTAGCTGGAGAATACCCAACTAAGGATACTGACTTAGTTCTTGTAGTAGATTTTAAAAATAGAATAGATAAAAATACTATAAAATCTATTGGGTTAGATATAGAAGACTTAGATAGTATAGATTTTGATGATTTAGTTGGAATGGAATTTAAGCTTATAGATAATAATGACTACTATGAAGAAACTTCTTTTGGAACATTTATGCCTACAACTGATTTAGAAAAAGCTTATAATAGTGATAATAGTATAACTTTAACAATAAAAGCTATAGTTCGTGAAAATGCTAATAGTGGAGTTGGTATGTTAGCTAATGGAATAGCATATAGTGATAAGCTTACAGAATTAGTAGTAGATAATGCACTAGATTCAGAGATAGTAAAAGCACAAAAAGATGCTGACTTCAATGTTCTTACTAGAGAGGCAGTAGATGAAGAAAATAAATCGTCTCTAATATCTTACTTAGGTGGGGATTCTACTCCTTATGCTATTATGATTTATCCAAAGAACTTTGATGCAAAAGATCAAGTTGTAGATTATTTAGATGCTTACAATGATAAAGTAAAATCAGCAGATGATGAGATTGTATATACTGACCTAGCTCAAGCTATGTCTGATATGACGGGTGGTATAATGGATGGAATAACAATTGTATTAGTAGCTTTTGCATCTATATCATTAGTTGTTTCATTAATAATGGTTGGTATAATCACATATATATCAGTATTAGAAAGAACAAAAGAAATAGGTATACTTAGAGCTTTAGGTGCAAGAAAGAAAGATATAACAAGAGTATTTAATGCAGAAACATTTATAATAGGTTCTTGTTCGGGATTATTAGGAATATTCTTAGCATGGGCATTAACATTCCCAATAAACAATATTCTTTACCAAATGACTGATTTAGAAAATGTTGCTAATTTAAATCCAGTACATGCTGTTTCATTACTAGTAATAAGTGTAGTACTTACTATGATTGGTGGATGGATACCAGCAAAATTTGCAGCTAAAAAAGATCCAGTGGAATCTTTAAGGAGCTAAAATTAAAAATAGAGGTACTATCGATAAAGATAGTACCTCTATTTTTAATTTTCCTAAATTGGAAGATATACATTGAATGTTGTTCCTTTATTTATATTACTTTGAATAGTAATTTCACATTTACATAAATCTAGAATTTTTTTTACTAAAGTCATTCCAAGGCCATTACCTTGTAAATTTCGAGAGTTGTCACCTTGATAAAACTTATCAAAAATTCTATCTTGAACTTCCTTACTCATTCCAATACCGTTGTCACTTATAGTAACACAGATACCTTTAGATGTAGTTTTTAATCTAGTTACAATCAGTCCATCATTTGGAGTAAATTTAATAGCATTGCTAAATATATTTAACCAGACTTGCATTAGTAAATCTTCACTTCCATAGTAATTGATACTTTTTAGATCCATATCAATGTCTATATTTTTTTTAGACCATTGAGTTTCAAGTAATAATAGAGATTGTCTAAGCTGTTCATCTAAAGAAAAATATTTTTTATCAGGTATAATTTCTTGAGTTTCTAGTTTAGATAGTTTAAGAATATTTCCAGAAAGAGATGATATCTGTCTAGAACTATCTAAAATAATTTTAGTGTATTCCATTCTTTCCTCTTCTGTTAAACTATTATCTTGTAATAATGTTGCATAGCCTTCAATAGCTGCTATAGGTGTTTTAAATTCATGAGAAACATTTATGATAAAGTCATTTCTTAATGTTTCAATACTACTTAATTCCTTAACCATTTTATTAAAAGATGCATTCATATTATGAATGTCAGGTGGATGAGTATTCTCATCGAGTCTTATAGAAAAGTCACCTTTTGCAACCTCATTTGTAGCTTCAATCAACTTATTTACTGGCTTCATAAAATTATTAGTTAATACACCTATAATTAATGTAAATGTAGAAGCTAGAGCTATGTTTATTAATATAAATAGACTTATACCCCAAAAAGTACTTAAATTTTCATTATTAGCCACGTCTAATTTTGTTCCTATAGAAAAACCTAAACTAACTACAAGTAAAATAATAGACGAAGTTAGAAATATATTCATTAAAAATGGAATCCATATATGTGATGGTTTTCTAAATCTCATTTTTTGTCACCTTATACCCTAATCCTCTTACTGTAATAATTTTAAAGTCAGGATTATTCTCAAAACGTCTTCTAAGTCTGTTTATATGAACATCTATAGTTTGTACATCAGAAGGGCTATCTAATCCCCAAATTTCATCCATAAGTTGATTTCTAGTAAATACCTTATTAGGATAAGATAAAAGTTTATATAATAGATAAAACTCTTTTTGAGTTAAAACTATAGTTTCGCCATCCCTAGTTACAGATAAAGAGTCATAGTCTAAAACTGTTTTTCCTGCAACTTGTTTTTTATCTTGGACGATTTTACTTCTTCTTAGAAGGGCATTAACTCTAAGTATCATTTCATTAACATCAATAGGCTTTACCATATAGTCATCTATACCAATTAAGAAGCTTTTTTGTTTTGAATGAAAATCATCTTTTGCAGTAATCATTAGAATCGGAATTTCAGAATTTACTTTTCTAACTGAATCTGTGAATTGATATCCATCCATTTTAGGCATCATTATATCGGAAATAATTAAATCAACATGGTTATTTTCTAAGATATTAAAAGCTTCAATACCATTATGAGCACTATACATATTAAATCCTTGCTTAGAAAGAATGGTATAAAATAATTTATTTAATTTTTCATCATCTTCAACTAATAAAATATTAATCATGATATCACTCCTTTGTAATTTTAATTATATTAGATTATGTTTAGTAGTCAATATATATAAATATGAAATAAAAAAGTTCATTTTTAGTTCATCTTCAATTAATCTTTAGTTAATTTTTGTATCATAAAATAGCTAATATAATATTTACTGATTTAATTAAGAAAGGAATAAAAATAATGTTAAAAATATTAAAGTATTTAACAAGAAAAGACTGGTCGTTTATATTATGTAGCTTTATATTTGTGGTTTTACAAGTATACTTAGATTTAAAACTGCCAGATTATATGTCTGAAATAACAATGTTAGTTCAGACACCAAATAGTGAGATAAGTGAAATATTAAGTTCTGGGGGATATATGTTACTATGTGCTCTTGGGAGTTTAGTAGCATCATTTATAGTAGGATACTTTGCAGCAAAGATTGCTACAAACTTATCATGGACTCTTCGCTCTAAGTTATATGATAAGATTGAAGGATTTTCATTAGCAGAAATAAATAAGTTTTCTACATCAAGTTTAATAACACGTTCAACTAATGATATAACTCAAATTCAAAATATAGGAGCTATGGGTCTTCAATTAATAATAAAGGCTCCAATAACAGCAATTTGGGCAGTATGCAAAATATTAGGTAAAGGATGGGAATGGACTGCCGCTACTGGTGGGGCATTATTAGTATTATTATTTATTATATTAATAATAATGATTTTTGCATTACCTAAATTTAAAAAGATACAAAAATTAACGGATAGACTTAACTTAGTTACTAGAGAAAACTTAACTGGAATTAGAGTAGTGCGTGCATATAATGCCGAAGGATATCAAAGCGAAAAATTTGAAAAAGTAAATAATGATTTAACAAATAATAACTTAGTTATAAATAGAGTTATGTCAATAATGCAACCAGGAATGATGCTTGTAATGAATGGTTTGTCACTAGCTATATATTGGATAGGCGCGTACTTAATAGATGGTGCTAATATGATGGATAAAATGGGCTTGCTCAGTGATATGATAGTATTTTCATCTTATTCAATGCAAGTAATAATGGCATTCATGATGCTAACTATGATATTTATAATGCTACCAAGAGCTTCTGTATCATCTAAGCGTATATTAGAGGTTTTAAATACAAGAGAAAGTATAATAGATGGAAACAAAGATATTAAAAATATTTCAAAGACTGGTGAGATAGAATTTAAAAATGTTAGCTTTAAATACCCTGATTCTGAAGAGTCTGAATATGTACTACAAGATATAAACTTTAAAGTTAATAAAGGTGAAACTGTTGCGATAATTGGTTCAACAGGCAGCGGTAAAACTTCATTAATAAACTTAATACCAAGATTTTATGATGTCAGTGAAGGTGAAGTTTTAGTAAATGGAGTTAATGTAAAAGATTATAAACAAAAATCCCTTAATAACATATTAGGGTATGTTCATCAAAAAGCAGTTTTATTTACTGGAAGTATAATGTCAAATGTTGCTTATGGTGATAATGGTAAGGATATTTATTCTGAGAATGATGTGAAAAAAGCAGTAAAAATAGCTCAAGGAACAGAGTTTGTTGAGAAGATGACTAATACTTATAGTGCATCTATTTCTCAAGGAGGAAAGAACGTATCTGGAGGACAAAAACAAAGATTATCAATAGCAAGAGCAATCTGTAGAAGGCCAGAAATTTATATATTTGATGATTCTTTCTCAGCACTTGATTATAAAACAGATAGAAAACTACGCTCAGTATTAAAATCAGAAATAAAAGGAGCTACAAACTTAATAGTAGCTCAACGTATAGGAACTATAATTGATGCAGATAAGATAATAGTTCTAGATGAAGGTAAAATAGTGGGTATTGGAACACATAATTATCTTATGAAAACATGTAAAGTTTATCAAGAAATAGCATATTCTCAACTTTCAAAGGAGGAGTTAGTAAATGCGTAGTAAGAATAAATTAAGATCAGAAGGTGGTTTATTAAACCTTATGAGATATATGAAAAAATATACAACAGCATTAGTTTTTGCATTAATATTTGCAATAGGAGGATCTATAATCACAGTTATAAGTCCCAATAAACTAAGTGAAGTAACTGATATAATCACAAATGGTATAATGACGGGAATTAATATAAATAGAATAAATGAGATAGGTATGTTCTTAGTTATACTATATGCGATTAGTATTACATTATCTTACTTACAAGGATTTATAATGGCAACAGTAACTCAAAAAACAACTAAAAAGTTAAGAAGTGACATAAGCGATAAGATAAATAGATTACCACTAAAGTACTATGATAAAACTACTGTTGGTGAAGTTTTAAGTCGTGTGACTAATGATGTAGATACAATAGGTCAAACATTAAATCAAAGTATGGGAACTTTAGTTAGTGGTATATCTTTACTTATAGGTTCTTTATATATGATGTTTGTTACAGATGTAACTTTAACAATTACAGCAATACTATCTACTGCTTTTGGATTTGCACTAATGATGATGATAATCTCAAAATCTCAAAAACATTTTGAAAATCAACAGCGTCTTATTGGTGAGGTAAATGGTCATGTAGAAGAAGCATATACAGGTCATAGTGTAATTAAAGTGTATAATGCTCAAGAAAAAACAAATAAAGAATTTAAAGATTTAAATAATAAGCTTCGTGAAAGTGGATGGAAGGCACAGTTTATATCAGGTCTTATGATGCCTTTAATGACATTTATAGGTAACTTTGGATATGTAGCAGTGTGTATAGTTGGAGCCATGCTTGCTTTTAATAATAAAATAACTTTTGGTGTAATAGTAGCATTTATGATGTATATTAGATACTTTACACAACCACTTGGTCAGCTTGCACAAGTTGCTACCAGCTTACAATCTAATACAGCAGCATGCAAACGTGTATTTGAGTTTTTAGATGAAGAAGAAATGATTAATGAAAGTGACAAAAACATTTATATTGAAAATATAGAAGGTAATGTTAGTTTTGAAGATGTTAAATTTGGATATAACGAAGATAAATTAATAATAAAAGATTTTTCAGTGGATATAAAATCTGGGCAAAAGGTTGCCATAGTAGGTCCTACTGGAGCAGGAAAAACTACTTTAGTAAACTTGCTTATGAAGTTCTATGATGTAAGTAGTGGACTAATTAAAATAGATGGAGTCCCTATTCAAGAATTAAGTAGAGAGAAAGTTTATGATTTATTCTGCATGGTACTTCAAGATACTTGGTTATTTGAAGGAACTATTAGAGATAATATAGTTTACAATAAAAAAGATGTTTCTGAATCTGTTATAGTATCTGCTTGTAAAGCTGTTGGAATTGACCACTTTATAAGAACATTGCCTCATGGATATGATACTGTATTAGATGATAGCACAAATTTATCAGATGGACAAAAGCAGCTAATTACTATAGCGAGGGCAATGGTAAAAAATGCACCTTTATTAATATTAGATGAAGCAACAAGTTCAGTAGATACTCGTACTGAAGTTTTAATTCAAGAAGCTATGGATAAATTAACAGTAGGTAAAACTTCTTTTGTTATAGCTCATAGATTATCAACTATCAAAAATGCTGATGTGATATTAGTTATGAAAGATGGAGATATAATTGAAAGTGGAAATCACCATGAATTATTAGAAGCTAAAGGATTTTATGCAGAATTATATAATAGTCAATTTGAGAAGGCAGGTTAATAAAAAATAAATATATTACTACCTTTTTATAAGGAAAGTATATATTATTCTAATTACATGAATATAAATTTATAATGCAATTAAAATTTATATTATTAATAAAAGTGTGCAAATTACTACAGTTTACTTTATAATATACAATAATTGTGTATAGAAATCATGCTTATATTTAAAATATGATACGTATGTAATATTTTAAATATAAGCATTTTATATTTTCTAAAATCATTATTTATAAATTATCATTAAATATTTATCTATCTGAATCTAGTACATTATAAAATATGGTATTGGCAATAGATAAAAGTATAGAAGCTATGATGGCGTTAAAAAGTCCATATAGATGAGCTCCATTAACTATAGAAAAAGCTAACTTTAATACAATACCGTTTATTACAAATGAAAATAGACCTAAACTTAAGAAAGTAATAGGTAAAGATAAAAGTTGTAATATTGGTTTTAAAAATGTATTCAATAATCCAAATATTAAAGTTAATATTAATAAAGCTTTTAAAGAACCAATATATACGCTACTCATTAAATTAGATACTATAAACAATGAAATAGCGTTAATAACAATAAATAAAGAAAATCTTTTCATAGAATTCAACTCCTTTTTTAATTTTAATTATTATAAATTTTACTCATTTCTATACTACCTAAAGTAAGTATAACTAATATACTATATTTTATTATGTTAATATACTTTTATTTACAAAATTTAAAATCTAAAAATCTAACTTTTTATAACAAATTTTAAGATTTTAATATGAAAAATAAGTAGAAATTTGATATACTTAATTATTGTAGTATACAGACATCAAGCATATCTTAAGGAGGAAGAATGAGTAAATTATTAAGGATAGGAATTGATATAGGTTCTACAACTATAAAAATGGTAGTTATAGATGCAAAAGATAATATTATATATAAAACATATAGAAGACATTTAGCGGATATAAGAAATGCATTTATGAAATGCTTAAATGATTCTAAAGAATATATAAAGGACAGTAAATTAATATTTTCTATAGCAGGTTCTGGTGGTATGAGTTTAGCTAATGACTTAGATATAGATTTTGTACAAGAAGTAATAGCAAGTACTAAAGCTATACAAGTAAATAATCCAGATACAGATGTAGTAATAGAACTAGGTGGAGAAGATGCAAAAATTACTTATCTACAAGGTGGAGTAGAACAAAGAATGAATGGTACTTGTGCAGGTGGTACAGGAGCATTTATAGATCAAATGGCTGCTCTTTTAAATACAGATGCAAGTGGATTAAATGAGTTAGCTAAAAACTATTCTCATATATATCAAATAGCAGCTAGATGTGGCGTTTTTGCTAAGACAGATGTTCAACCTTTAATAAATGAAGGTGCAAGAAGAGAAGATATAGCAATATCTATTTTTCATGCAGTAGTGGTTCAGACAATAAGTGTACTTGCTTGTGGTAGACCAATAAAAGGAAAGGTAGCTTTCTTGGGTGGACCCCTAACATTTTTATCAGAATTAAGAAAACGATTTATAGATGTTTTAGAACTAGAAGATAAAGATATAATTTTCCCTGACGATTCAGAACTATATATAGCATGGGGAGCAGCTTTATCATGTGAAAAAAGAAATATAACTGACTATAATACAATTTTAAATAAATTAGAATCTATAGCATGTAATTGTGAAGAAAAAACAGATAGCTTAGAACCATTATTTAAAAATGAAAAAGAGTATAATGTTTTTAAAGAAAGACATAACAAAAACAAAGTCAATCATTTATCTATAAAAGAAGCTAAAGGAAATTGTTATCTTGGAATAGATGCAGGTAGTACAACTACTAAAGCAGTTTTAATAAATGAAAATGGAGATATACTTTACTCTTATTATGCTAGTAATAAAGGAAATCCAGTAAATTCCACTATTGGAATATTAAAAGAGATATATACAAATCTTCCTAAAGAAGCTAATATTGTAAATTCTGGTGTTACAGGATATGGAGAAGCTTTATTGAAAGAAGCATTTGGAATAGATGTAGGAGAAATAGAAACTGTTGCACATTATAAGGCATCTAAATTTTTCTGTGAAGATGTAGATTTTATACTAGATATAGGTGGACAAGACATGAAGTGCTTAAGAATAAGTAAAGGAACTATATCAAGTATAACTTTAAATGAAGCCTGTTCAGCAGGATGTGGTTCATTTTTACAAGCTTTTGCCAAATCACTAGGACTTGATATACAAGATTTTGCCAATAAAGCATTATTTGCTAAGTCTCCAGTCGATTTAGGTTCAAAATGTACTGTATTTATGAATTCTAAAGTAAAACAAGCTCAAAAAGAAGGTTTTACAGTAGAAGATATATCAGCAGGGCTTGCTTATTCAGTAGTTAAAAATACTTTATACAAGGTTATAAAATTGAGAAATCCAGATGATTTAGGTGAAAACATAGTAGTTCAAGGTGGAACTTTCTATAATGAAGCAGTACTTAGAAGTTTTGAGCTTTTATCAAGTAGAGAAGTTATAAGACCTAATATATCGGGGCTTATGGGAGCTTTTGGAGCAGCAATACTCGCTAAAGAAAGATTTACTAAAGATCATAAAACTACTTTAGCAACTCTTAAAGAAGTAGATAACTTAGAAATAAAAAATAACACTGTAAGATGTGGTAAATGTTCGAATAACTGCTTATTAACGGTAAATAGATTTGGAAATAATAAAAAATTTTTATCAGGTAATAGATGTGATGAACCATTGGCTACGGCTAATAAAAATGATAATTTACCAAACTTATATCAATATAAATATGATAGAGTATTTTCATATAAGCCATTAGACAAAGATAAAGCTAAAAGAGGAACAATAGGAATTCCTAGAGTACTAAATATGTATGAAAATTATCCATTTTGGTTTACAATATTCACAGAATTAGGATTTAGAGTAGAATTATCAAGTGAATCTTCTAAAAATATTTATGAAAAAGGATTAGAATCTATAGTATCAGAAACTGCATGCTATCCAGCTAAAATGGTACATGGTCACGTAGAAGATTTAATAGAAAAAGGAGTAAAAGATATATTTTATCCATGTATAATCCATGAAGTTAAGGAACAAGAGAATGCAGATAATTGCTTTAACTGTCCAGTAGTTACTTCTTATGCAGAAGTTATAAAAAATAATATGGAGACTATAAGTGAAAAAAATATAAACTTTATGAGTCCATTCTTACCGATTAGAGATAAGAAAAAGCTTAAGAAAAGACTAGTAGAAGAATTAAAGAAATTTAATGTTACAAAATCAGAAATAAGTAAAAGTGTAGATAAGGCCTATGAAGAGCAAGATCGTTTTAAGGAAGATATAAGAAAAAAAGGTTCAGAAACACTTAAATATATAAGTGAAAATAATACAAAAGGAATACTATTAGGTGGTAGACCATATCATATAGATCCAGAAATAAACCATGGTATACCAAAACTTATAAATAGCTTAGGTCTAGCTGTATTTACAGAAGACTCTTTAGCATACTTAGGAAATGTAGTAAGACCACTTAATGTAGTAGATCAATGGGCATATCATTCGAGATTATATGCATCATCTACTTATATTGCAAATAGAGATGATATTGAATTAGTACAGCTTACTTCATTTGGATGTGGTCTAGATTCTATAACAGTAGATCAGGTACAAGAAATACTCGATGTTCATTCTAAGATTTATACGAATATAAAAATAGATGAAGGAAGTAATTTAGGGGCGGCAAGGATAAGACTTAGATCCCTAAAGGCAGCAATTGATGAAAGAGAATTAAATAATGTAGTAAGAGAAATAAAACAATTACCAGAAGTTAAACCATTTATAAATCCAGGTAAAAATAAAACTCTTATTGTACCAGAATTTTCACCTATACACTTTGAAGTAATACATGCAATGCTTAGACAAAATGGTTATGATGTAGTTCTTTTAAAGAATAGTGAGAATGTAGTAAATGAAGGTTTAAAGTATTTAAATAATGATATATGCTATCCAGCTGTAGTGGTTATAGGTCAAATCATAGATGCTTTAAAATCGGGTAAATACGATTTAAGTAATACTTCAATATTACTTGCACAAACAGAAGGCCAATGTAGATTTACAAATTATGTAAAGTTATTAGAAAAAGGATTAAAAGATGCAGGAATTGAAGATGTACCGGTATTATCACTTAGCCTAGCTGGTGTTAAAAAAGAAAATGCTCTTGAAGGCCTAAATTTCGAAATTCTTAAAAATGCTATAATAGGTATGATATATGGTGACTTATTAACTAAAGTACTTTATAGAGTTCGTCCTTATGAGAAAGTAAAAGGAAGTGCAAATAAACTTTATGAAAAATGGTTAAAGATTTGTCAAGAATCATTTAAAGGTATGAACAAAGAGATATATAAACAAGTTATACATTATATGATTAAAGACTTTGAAAATTTACCTAAAGTAGATATAGAAAAGCCTAAGGTAGGTATAGTTGGAGAATCTTTGGTTAAGTTAAGCCCAATAGCCAATAATAATATAGTTGATATGCTAGAAAGTGAAGGAGTAGAAGTTGTTTCCAATGATTTATTATCCATGTTTTTAGCACCAGCTTATAATAATATATATAACTATAAAAACTTAGAAGGTAGCTTAATTGGTAGTTTAAAAGGGAGGTTTACTATTAAATTTATTGAACAATACCAAAAAATATATATAGATGCTTTAAAAAATAGCAAATTATTCTATGTATCTGAGAGAATAGAAGATACAGCTAAAAATGCTAGAAAGATAGTATCACTAGGGAATCAATCAGGTGAAGGTTGGAAGTTAGCAGGAGAAATAATGGAGCTTACCCATTGGGATGTAAAAAATATAGTATGTATGCAACCATTTGGATGTTTACCAGCTCACGCTAATACTAGAGGTGCTATTAAAGCACTAAAGAAGCATTGTAAGGGACTAAATATTGTACCTATTGAATATGATCCAGGATCAAGTGAAGTTAACCAAATAAATAGAATTAAACTTATGCTTGCAAGTGCATTTAATAGAATATAATGAGAAAAGTCCAGCAAATTATTTGCTGGACTTTATCATGTATCGTAAGCTCAGATACATTAATGTGTTTTTATAATGTTAAATATGTTTTTTATAATTAAAAGTGTCACAGTATGTATTGTTTTTATCTATTTGAACACTTTTTGCATGACAGTTTTTATTTTCGTTATATATACAATTATGAGCTTCACATTTTATATCACTTGGTTTTGTAATTGAGTTACTTGAACTATTTACAAAAGTACCATTAGCTTTATTATAAAATGCTCCATTATCATTTTCTAAAATTTCTGCAAAAGTTAAACAAGTAGTTCCTTCAACTGATACAGCACCAAGTCCACTTACATGTATATTTCCTGCTTTACACTTAAGATCTTGATTATATGCACATTCAGTTGCATTACACTTTAAATTTTCTGTTTGCATTTTATTTACCTCCTTAAGAAATATCTATTTTATTATTTCCAAAAGGTAAAATATAATTCGATTATATATTTTTAAAATATATAAAATACAATATTAAATATAGGATATGTTAAGTAGTTAAGATTCATTTTTTTGAGATATTTTTTCTTTAGTTCTTTTGTCTATTTCTTTTTTTAGTTCTTTTAAATAAGGGGAAAATCCAATCTTATCTACACCATAAGTAAACTGCAAATCATATTCTAGTGGAATCCAAGTACTAATATCCGCTTCGTTATGCTGAATAACTGCCTCCAAGTTATCTAATGCTTTATAAAGTTTAGCTTCATCAGTTTTGCGTTCATTCATTTCTTTTAAAAGTTCTGTGAATTCTTCACGATAAGGAGTAGGGAAGGTTTCAATCCAGTTAAAAAATATTTCTTCTTCTTTTTTACTATCTTCTTCTTTTTTCTCAAAAGTAGGAATATCACCAGTAAAGGCCTCACCTAAATCATGAATTAAACACATACGAATTACCTTATCCATATCAATATTAGGAAATTCATCACGCATTAATAATGCCATTAATGCAATACGCCAGCTATGCTCGGCTACACTTTCATTGCGTCCGCTAGATGTCCATGAGTGCCTAGTATTACATTTTAGCTTTTCTGCTACTGTTAATATTTCTAGAAATGTTGATGTATTCATTTAAATTTACCCATATAGGTTTTTATTTAAAAAATATTTAGTCTAAGTTTTTACCAGTAAATGCCAATGGTAAAAGTTCTTCTAATGTATATTCTAAATATTCATCTGTGCTTTTTGCAATAATTATTTTGAAATTTTTTAAATTACAAAACTCTGCCATTACTTGTCTACATACAGCACAAGGAGCACAAAAATCTCCTTCTCCAGCTTTTACACCTTCTTTATTACCTACAACTGCTATAGCAGTAAAATCTTTTTCTCCTTCAGAAATCGCTTTAAAGAAAGCAGTTCTCTCAGCACAGTTTGTTGGAGTGAATGCTGCATTTTCAATATTACATCCTTGATAAATTTTACCACTAGCCCCAAGTAAAGCTGCACCTACATTAAAGTTTGAGTATGGAGTATAACAAAACTTTTGAGCATCAAATGCTTTTTCTATTAGTAGCTTTTTATTAATCATATAATTGTCCTCCTAATTTTCATTAAAGTTGTCTAATATAGAATGATTACTTTTAGGTGGAAAAATCATATTAACAAGCTTATCAAAATCCTTAACTCTTATAAACCCTTTATTATATTCGATGATATTATCCTCAATGAGCTCTTTTATAACCCTATTAACACTTCTAATATTTGATCCAACACCTTCGACTAAGATGTCTTTATGGACTAAATCTAAGTCATACTCATCTAAAAACTTCCATAAAAAGAAAAGTAATCTATGTTTTAGAGAATAAGCAATATTTGCCTTACTATTAATAGATGTATGATACATTCTCTGAGAAAGTTGAATATTTATATATAAAGAAAAATCACTATCAGATTTAACCCATTCTAAAAAATAATTTTTAGGTATTTTAATAACATCACAAGGTTCAATTGCTTCTACATAGTTTAGTATTGGTTTATCAATAAAAACTTCTAATTCACCGAATAATTCATTTTCACAATAAATGTTTTCTAAATATTTAATTCCAGTGGGTGTTAGAGAATAAACTTTAACCTTACCTTTTTTTATTATATATACAAAATTAGCAGTTTCATTTTGTGATAAGATCTTATCAAAAGTATTAAATGTTAAATTAATAAAGTTATTTTTTATATAATTAGGACAAGTATCTAAAAAATAAGATAAGTTGTTCATATGTATTCTCCTTATTAAATATAATGTAAACAAATTATATCATATAACTTATTATAAACAAGATATAGACAATAAATTAGGGACAATTGTCCAAAAACAAAGAATGCAAAAGTAAACTAGGTAAAACAAAGTTTTAATTATCTTTGTTAGAAAGTATAGTTCTAATAAATAGCTCAACTTGTGGAAACTTATAATAAGAATTTTTATATAAAATATAAGAATTTCTTACAAAAGGAGTACCATCATTAAAATATAAAGGCTTTTTATAGCCTTCAAACTTATCTAAACAAACTTGTGGAAGGACACTCCAACCTATACCAGCTTCACACATTTCCAAAATAACCTCTATATTATCAATATCTAATCTAGATGAATTCATAAGCAGATTATTTTCATTAAACCATTTCTTTATTAAACTTTGAAAAGCAGCGTCAGTATGCCGATTAATATATGGTAGAGAATTAAGATTATCAATATCGAATTCATTTTGGTAAACAAAGTAAACTTGTTCCTCTTTTAAAGGTATTTTTCCCTCATCCCAATTAAAGTCGCCTCTAACTATAGCAATAGAAATTTCGTCATTTTTTAACATGTTAAATATATTTATACTTTTACTTACAATCATTTTAATATTTACATTTGGATAATTTAGAGTAAAGTCTCTAATAACAGGTGGAAGTTTATAATTTGCATAGTTTACAGAAACTCCTATGTTTAAATTGCCACTAATAGTTCCTTTATTAGAAGATATATACTCCTTCATATCTTTTATGCTGGAGTTAATTGTTTTTATATAGGGTACTATAGATTCTCCGAAAGGAGTAAATAAGACTCCTTTTTTTGAGCGCAATATAAGTTCAAATCCTAGTTCTGATTCTATATTTTTTATTCTTTTTGTTAAAGTTGGTTGTGTTAAATAAAGCTTATTTGCAGCTTTTGTTATATTTTTAGTTTCGTGCAAAGTTAATATAATCTCGTAATCTTTTTCGTTCAAGTTAAATTCATCCCTTCTAGAAGTTTATTAAATATGTATGTCATAAATATTATAACATTCAAATCAAAAGATATTAATATTTTACAACCATTCCAAAATGGAATGAATAATTATAAAATTATACTATTTTACTAATTATTCATAAATTGATATATTAGGGGTAATAGAGAATGTATACAAAAATAAAAAAATGTATACATATAATTGTTAAATATGAAGTCAAAAAGGAGAAAAAGTATGGAATTATTAGTTACGGCTACTGCTGGTACACTAGAATCAAGTGATATTCAAATTATATTAGAGCCAAATGATAATGGAATAGTTATTGAACTTGAGAGTACAGTAATGGCTCAGTTTGGAGAGCAAATTGAAACTGTTATAAAAAAAACACTAGAATCTTTAAATGTAGAAAATGCAAAAGTATTTGCAAATGACAAAGGGGCTATAGATCCTGTAATAATAAGTAGAGTACAGGCTGCAGTATATAGATCTGCTCAAAATAATGACTATAAGTGGAGATAAGGAGATATAAAAATGAAATTAAGACGTTCGATGCTATTTGTTCCTGGAAATAATCCTGGAATAATAAGAGATGTTCATATATATAAGCCAGACTCAGTAATGTTTGACTTAGAAGATGCTATTGCAATAACAGAAAAAGATTCTGCAAGATTTTTAGTACATAACATGTTAAAAAAACTTGGAGAATACTATAAAGAATTAGGAATAGAAACTGTAGTTCGTATAAATGGACTTGCTACAGAGTTCTGGCAAGAAGACTTAGCTGCTGTAGTAAGTGCTGGTGTTGAAGTTGTAAGAATACCTATGACTGAATCTGTAGAAGATGTTATGGCAGTAGATGCTGAAATAGAAAAAATAGAAAAAGCATGTGGAATGGAAGTTGGTAGCACTAAAATAATGGTTGCTATAGAAACTGCTCTAGGAGTAATGAACTGCTTTAATATAGCTAAATCTCCAACTAAGAGATTAATAGGTATGGCATTAAGTGGAGAAGACTTTGTAACAAGTATGAAAACTACAAGAACTCCAGAAGGTGACGAATTATTCGTAGCTAGAGGAATGATAGCTATGGCAGGTCGTGCTTGCGGACTTGAAGTATTAGATACAGTTTATGCTGACGTTAATAACGATGAAGGATTCTTAAAAGAGGCTAACCTTATAAAGAGAATGGGATTCGGTGGTAAGTCACTTATACATCCAAGACAAGTTGAACTTATACATGATGTTTACACTCCAAGTGAAAAAGAAATAGCTAAGGCTCAAAAAATAGTTGATGCTACAGCTGAAGCTTTAAAGAATAACTTAGGGGTATTTACAGTTGATGGTAAGATGGTAGATAAACCAATAATAGAAAGAGCTCAAAGAGTGTTACAACTTGCTGAAGCTGCAGGTGTATTAGTTGGAGGTGAAAATTAATATGCAAACTAAAAGAGTAAACGACGAAATGTTAAAAAACATAAAAGGTTATGAAAATAGAAAAGCTTACGTTGCACCATTTAGTAGTTTAAGTGCTGATAAATTAGGTAATGTTGACAGTGACAACTTAAAGGAGCACGTAAGAAGAACAAAATTAGTTTCTTCTTTAAGAGAAGCTATAGAAAAATGTGAAATAAAAGATGGAATGACAATATCTTTCCACCACCATTTTAGAGCTGGGGATAAGTTATTAATGCAAGTTGTTGATATATTAGCAGAAATGGGAGTTAAAAACTTAAGAATAGCTGCTTCTTCATTAACAAGTGCTCATAATGGTCTTGTTGCTCACATTGAAAACGGTGTCGTAAATAGAATAGAAACTTCAGGACTTAGAGGAAAATTAGCTCAAGCTGTTTCTGAAGGAATACTTGAATATCCAGCTGTTATACGTTCTCATGGAGGTAGAGCAAGAGCCATATCTTCAGGAGATGTTAAAATAGACGTAGCATTTTTAGCTGCATCTTCAGCCGACTGCATGGGGAACGCTAACGGTGTTAAAGGAAAATCTATATGTGGTGCTATGGGATATGCTAAGGTTGATGCACAATATGCTGAAAAAGTTGTAGTTGTAACTGATACATTAGTTCCTTATCCAAATTTCCCACAAAGTATACCTCAAACTCAAGTTGACTATGTTGCAGTAGTTGATGAAGTTGGAGATTCTTCAGGAATAATGTCTGGAGCTACTAGATTTACAAATAACCCTAAAGAGTTATTACAAGCTAAGAGAGTTGTAGATGTTATGAAAGCTTCTGGATTATTCGTAGATGGATTCTCAATGCAAACTGGTTCTGGTGGAGCATCACTTGCTGTTACTAGATTCGTTAAAGAAGAAATAAAGAAAAGAGATATAAAGTTAAGCTATGCATTAGGTGGTATAACAGCACCAATGGTAGAGTTATTAGAAGAAGGTTTAGTTGATCAGTTATTTGATACACAAAGTTTCGACTTAACTGCAGCTGAATCAGTAGGAAGAAATGAAAAACACGTTGAAGTAAGTGCTGACTTCTACGCTTCTATAGGAAATAAATCGGCAGCTGTTAACAAATTAGACTTTGTTATATTATCAGCTCTTGAAATAGATACAGATTTCAATGTTAACGTAATATCTGGTTCTGATGGAGTTATAAGAGCAGCGTCAGGTGGACACAGTGATACAGCTGCAATGGCTAAAATGTCTATACTTGTTGCACCACTAACAAGAGGTAGATTATCTACAATAATAGATAAGGTTACAACTGTTGTAACTCCAGGAAGTACAGTAGACGTAGTTGTTACAGATTACGGAGTAACTGTTAACCCAGGTAGAAAAGACTTATTAGAAAAGTTCAAAGCTGCTAACCTTCCATTAATAACTATGGAAGAATTAAGAGCTATGGCTACAAGATTAGTTGGAACACCAAAAGAAATAGAGTTTACAGATGAAGTAGTTGCTGTAGTTGAATACAGAGATGGAAGCATCATAGACACTATAAGAAAAATAAAAAAGTAGATTAAGTATAAAAATCGATGGATAAGTTTTTCCATCGATTTTTTTTATTTATACGAAAATCATAATAGTAATATATATTTTATACAGATTTAGGGAATTATAAATTAGTACTTAAAAATATATAAGGAGAAATAAATATGGAGAATAACATGGCAATAGAATATCCAATGTTTTGCTATCAATGTGAGCAAACAGCTGGAGGAAAAGGATGTACTAAGATTGGTGTTTGTGGTAAAACACCTGAAATAGCAGTACTTCAAGATTTACTTATATTTCAAATAAAAGGAATAAGTTGTTATGCAAAATAAATAGTTGAAAAAGGTGAAAATGTAGATAAAGATATAGTTAGTTTTGTAGAAAATTCATTATTTACAACTTTAACTAATGTAAATTTTGATGCAGATGTACATGTAAAAATGTTAAAGGAGTCTCAAAAGATAAAAGAAACTTTAAGAAGTAAAGTTGGAATCATAAAAAATAATACAGAACATGCTACATATAACTTAAGTGATACAAAGGCTGAAATGTTAAAAGATGCAAAAAAAGCAGGTATAATGTATGATTAACAATTAGACCCAGATATACGATCATTAAGACAAACTATAGTATATGGTTTAAAAGGAATATCAGCATATGGTCATCAAGCAAGAGAACTTGGATATTATGATGATCAAGTAGATAATTTTTACATAAGAGTATTAGAAGCAACAACTGATGATAATTTAGGTGTAGAAGAATTAATAAGATGGACTATGAGAACTGGAGATATGAGTGTTGCTGTTATGAAAAAGTTAGATGAAGCTAATACTACAGTTTATAAAAATCCATCACCACATAAAGTAAATGTGCATATGAAAAAAGGTCCATTTATAGTAGTATCAGGACATGATTTATGGGATTTACAAATGTTACTTGAACAAACAGAAGGTAAAGGAATAAATATATATACACATGGTGAAATGATACCTTGTCATGTATATCCAGAATTAAAAAAATATCCTCATTTAGTAGGTAACTTTGGTGGAGCATGGCAAGACCAACAAAAAGAATTTGATAATATACCTGGATGTATATTAATGACAACTAACTGTTTAATGAGACCTAGAGAAACATATAAAGATAGAATTTTTACGACAAGTGTAGTAGGATGGGACGGAGTACAATACATAAGCGTAAATGAAGACGGTAAAAAAGATTTTACTCCAATAATAGAAAAAGCTCTAGAACTTGGTGGATATGAAGAAGATCAAGAACCTCATGAAATATTAGTAGGATTTGGACATCATGCAACACTTTCTCATGCAGAAGAAATCGTTAATGCAGTTAAAGAAGGTAAAATAAGACATTTCTTCTTAATAGGTGGATGCGATGGAGCAAGACCTGGAAGAAATTATTATACTGAATTTGCTAAAAAAGTACCAAAAGATTGTGTGATACTTACATTAGCTTGTGGTAAATATAGATTCAATAAACTAGAATTTGGAGAAGTAGCAGGGCTTCCAAGACTATTAGATGTTGGTCAATGTAATGATGCTTATTCAGCAGTTAGAATTGCAACAGCACTTGCAGATGCTTTTGGAACTGATGTAAATGGATTACCATTATCGTTAATAATATCTTGGTA
Source organism: Romboutsia sp. Marseille-P6047 (assembly GCF_900604535.1). Lineage (NCBI taxonomy): Bacteria > Bacillati > Bacillota > Clostridia > Peptostreptococcales > Peptostreptococcaceae > Romboutsia > Romboutsia sp. Marseille-P6047. The sequence goes on along the minus strand of NZ_UWOT01000006.1, from coordinate 102,474 downwards.
TGAACAAAAAGCAGTAGCAGATTTATTAGCATTATTATCTCTTGGAATAAAAGGAATATACCTAGGACCTACACTTCCTGCATTCTTAAGCCCTAATGTACTTCAATATTTAGTTGATACATTTGATTTAAGAACAATAAGTACACCAGACGATGATTTAAAAACTTGCTTACAACAAGGATTAAAATAAAAATATATGTTATTTAATTATGTATAATTAAGCTCTAAAAATAACTGTAGAATAAGAATTTGAATAATTTAAATTCCTAGGTACAGTTATTTTTTATTTTATTAAAATTTGTAACTTATGTTACAGAAATATAAACTAAACTATTATATATTCAATTACAGTAATCACAAATGTGATTACTTAAATTAAGAAAATAAAAGAGTATATAAAATACACTTTAAAATAGGAGGAATAAAAATGAGTTTATTTTTAGGAAAGATACATTATTGGTTATTTAATAAAATATTATGGTTTGAAGGATTAGAAGATGAAATAATTAAATTAGCTAAAAATGAAGGTTTAGATATAGAAAGTTTAACAAATGAAATTAATCTAAAATATGAAGAAAAACTTCCAAATAAAAATTTAGAAGATATGATAGATACTGGTAATATACACGGATGGTTACAAAGTAAAATACATTCAGCAGAAGGAAGAATGGCTATATTAACAAAATCTATATTAAAAAATAATGAAAATTCACTAGCAAAAATAGAAAAAATATATACATTTCAAGGTATTAAAGCAGCTAAAGAAGTTAAACAAAGTAAAAATCTTACAACTGCGACAGAAATATATACAAGTATTAATGACTATATATTAGATGGTATGCCATGCGATAGAGTAAATCAAATAATAACTTCAGAAGATGATAAAGTAGAATGGATAAGAAGAATATGTGTACACAAAGATATATGGGATAAAGAAAATATTGATGTTGATATATTCTATAAATTAAGAAATTTATGGATAAAAGCTTTTGTAAGTGAAGTTAATAGTAATTTTAATTATATTGAAAAAGAAGATAAAACTTATGTTATAAGTAAGAAAAATTAAAAGTATACAAAAATAATATACAACAGGGAGATTTCGAATGAATGCAATAGAAATAATGAATGAAGAACATCAATATATAAAACGTATGCTAAAAGTAGTTAGAGCTGTAAGTTTTAAAGTATTGCAAGGTGAAGATATAAATTATTATGATTTTGAATTAATAATAGATTTTATATCAAATTATGCGGATGCTCATCATCATAAAAAAGAAGAAAAGATGCTTTTTAATAAGATGATTGAAAACTTAGGGGAGGTAGCTGAAAGAGTTATAAAAAATGGAATGCTTGTAGAACATGAATTAGGTAGATTATATATAAGAGACTTAAAACAAGCTTTAGTAAACTTAAAGTCAGGTTATGAAGAATCTAAGTTAGATGTAATAGCAAATGCTATATCTTATACGCATTTACTAGAAAGACATATTGATAAAGAAGATAAAGTCATATATAAGTTTGCACAAAGAGAACTAGATAAAAGTATATTAAGCACAATAAATGAAGAGTGTATAGAATTTGAAGAAAATAACTTAAATGTTAAGGATAGATGTATATTAATACTAAAAAACTTAGAAAATAAATATGTTAAATAAAATATGGAGGTAATTAATATGAATCCTATAAATATAAATAAAATAGATACAAATAGAGAGTTTTTAGTAGTAAATGAAAAATTTAAAACCTTATTTTTTAAATTTGAAAAAGATAAAGGACTTCCAAATCATTCACATAATGGTTATGCGACTATACAAGTTTTAGATGGTATTATAGATATAGAATTTGTAGGCGGAGAAAAATTTGAATTAAGAGAAGGGGATTTTTTACCTTTTGATGCAAGAGTAGAACACAATGTAATAGCAAGGGTAACAAGTAAAGTACTAGTTACGATATCTTTTTATTTATAAAGATATTATATTACTATTAATAAGCTTTGTACAATGTTACATAAATGTTATATTAGATATAAATACTGTAAGGTTAATGGATGGAAGCAAAGTTATTTAAAATATAAAATAATATTGTAATAAAACTTAATTGAATTTGGAGGAAGTTATGTTAAAAGTAATAAACTTAAAGAAAGAGATTAGAAATAGTAAAAATACATTTGAAATCTTAAAAGAAATAAATTTAGAAGTAAAAAAGTGAGTTTATTTCTATAATGGGACCATCGGGAGCAGGGAAAACTACTTTATTAAATATTTTATCAACAGTAGATAAGCCTACATAAGGAAATGTATATTATGAAGGTAAGGATGTAGGTAAATTAAATAATAAAGAACTATCTAAATTTAGAAGAGAAAATATAGGATTTATATTTCAAGACTATAATTTATTAGATAGTATGAGTATAGAGGATAATATTGCTTTGCCACTTATTATTTCAAATGAAAAGCAAGATAAAATAAAATCAGAAGTAATGAGACTCGCTAAATTATTTGGAATAGAAAATCAACTAAAAAAATATCCATATGAATTAGCGGGTGGTAAAAAACAAAGAGTTGCAACAGCTAGAGCACTAATAACATCACCAAGTATTATATTTGCAGATGAGCCTACAGGAGCACTTGATTCTAAATCTTCAACAGAACTACTAAGTTGATTAAATAATATGAATAAAAAGTTTAATGTTACTGTTATAATGGTTACTCATGATCCATTTAGTGCAAGTTATTCTAAAAAAGTAATATTTATAAAAGATGGAAGATTAAATGCAAGAATAGATAATAGTGGAAATAGAAAAGAGTTTTATAACAATATAATGAATTTACTTACTGCTATGGGAGGTGAAATAAATGAAATTGTTTAAATTGTCATTAATGAATTTAAAGCAAAATATAAAAAACTATGGAATGTATATATTCTCAATGATACTTTCTATTGTAGTTTTTTATAATTTTGAAACCTTAGTATTTAGTAATCAATTTAAGCAATTAGAAAACTTAGAAGTAGCATCATCTATAGCAGGAGTATCAGCAGTAGTGCTTTCTTTATTTCATATTCAAGTAGATTCTTTATAGAACAAAGAAAAAAAGAATTTGGAATTTATACTTTTATGGGTGTTGAAAATAATAAAATAGCTTTTTTATTTACTCAAGAAGGACTATTAATAGGAATAGTTGCTCTTGTTGGAGGTATATTGGGGGGGGGATTATAAGTAATAAATTATTTTTAATGGCACTAGCTAAGATTTCATTTGTAAATAAGTCAATTAAATTTGAAATATGTATGCCAGGAGTAATAATAACATTAATTATGTTCTTAGTTATATTGGTATTTGTATTTATAAAAGAATATATAAGTTTAGTAAATACAGATATAACTAAGCTTATATATGCAACTAGTATATATCAAAATGAAAATAATAAAAATAAAACTTATAAAGGTATACTAGGACTTATTGTTATAATAATAGCTTACGTTATTATACTTTATTATAAGAAATTTAATATACAGTTTCCAATTGCTATAATGATTACAGTTCTAATGGTTATACTAGGAACAACATTATTATTTAAAGGATTCTTTACTTTTATAGTTTCAAAACTAATAGATAATAAAAACTTTTTATATAAAGGAACTAATGTACTTAGTTATAATAATATAATTTTTAGGATAAGAGATAATAATAAGGTTTTAGGTCAAATTGCAATTCTAATAACATGTTGTTTAACTTCAGCTATAGTAGCAATAACAACTAAAAGCTTATTAGTACAAGGAAAAGATAGTGAGTATCCATATAGCTTGACTTATATAGGAGATATAAATAATGAAGTTGTAAATAATGCAATTAATTTAAGTAAGGAAAAAATAGATTATAAGCTTACTACAGAGGTCATACCTTATGAAGTAGAATCTTCTCAAATACCGCTTGCAAATAATATTAATATAATAAAATTCTCAGAGATTGAAAATATAGTAAACAATAGAGAATTAAATGATAAAATATTAAAGCATAATTTAAAAAACAACCAAGCATTATTAATTCTACCTAAAAACTATGTTAATGGATTTAACTTTAATATAAGTATAGATATAAATGGAGAAAAATTTAATATAATTGATTCAGCTCCACTTAGTTTGTTTGGACTATTTAAAGAAAATAAGATAACTTTAGCAGTAAATAACAGTGCTTACAATGAGTTAAGTAAAACAATAGGAAAAGATAAGTTTAATATAACTACGATTACATTAAAGAACTTTGATAATACAAAAGAAATAGCAAGTTATATAAGAAATAATAGTGATATAGATTTATATAGTGTAAATGAATTTAATCCCAATGATTATGGATTTATAAATGCAATTTACTTTATAGGACTATTTTTAGCATTAGTGTTTGTTATATCTGTTGGAAGTATAATGTACTTTAAATGCATATCAGACGCTAGTAAAGATAAGAGAAGATTTGATATTTTAAGAAGAATAGGAACAAATCAAAAATATATAAATAAAGCTATATATAAACAAATTGGTATTTTCTTTATGATTCCAGCATTAGTATCTACTCATAGTATAGTAGCTGGATATGCTATAACTGATTTGTTTAATCAAAATAGTATATTACTAACTTCAACCACAATAGTTAGTTTTTTAGCTATATACTTAATATATTATATATTAACAGCTAGAAAATATATAAAGTTTAACTAAATAAGATATAGAAATATAAAAATCTAGTTATTAGTAAAATTAAAGCTTTTAACTAGATTTTTACTTTATATTAACTTACCTAGATTATTATAAAATCAAGTATAAATAATATTATTATAAATACATTAATAAATGAAAATAATAAATACAAAAGATATAAATTTATAAATGAACTTGATAGGAGATAATTGACATGGATAAGTTATATGACGTAATAATAATCGGTGGAGGACCGTCTGGATTATCTGCTGGAATTTATGCAGGAAGATCAGTCTTAGATACATTAATAATAGAAAGGAATACTTAGGTGGTCAAGCTGTTACAACTTTTGAAATTGTAAATTATCCTGGAATAATAGAAACTGATGGACCTAGTTTAATTGATACTATGAGAAAACAAGCTGAAAGCTTTGGTGTTAATTTTGAGTATAGTGAAGTAATATCTATGGAGTTAGATAAAAAAATAAAAATAATAAAAACTAAAAATGCTGTTTTTAAAACTAAATCAATTATAATTGCCACTGGAGCAAAGCCTAGAAAAGTAGGTTTTAAAGGTGAAGATAAATTTTATGGAAAAGGTGTGTCTTATTGTGCAACTTGCGATGGTAACTTTTATAGAAATTTAGATGTATTCGTAATAGGTGGAGGATATTCTGCAGCTGAAGAATCTTTATTCCTTGCAAGAATTGCAAGAAAGGTGACTATATTTGTTAGAAAGCCTAAGTTCTCTTGTGCAAAATCTATTGCAAATAGAGTTTTAGAAAATGATAAAATAGAAGTTAAATTTAATACTGAAATAGTAGAACTAGGAGGAGAAGCTCAACCAACATATATAGAGTATATAAATAATATTACAAATGAAAAAAGTAGATATGAACTTTCAAAAGAAGATAGAGCTTTTGGCTTATTTGTTTTAGCAGGCTATATACCAGCTACTGATATATTTAAAGATATTATAGATTTAGATGATTATGGATATATTACCACTGATGATAATATGAATACAAATATAAAAGGAGTTTATGCTTGTGGAGATTTAAGACAAAAATCCCTTAGACAAGTAGTTACAGCAGTATCTGATGGAGCAATAGCTGCAACTGAATGCGAAAAATATATAGACGAAAATAAACATTTATTTAAAGATATATATTAAAAATTAAAATTATAAATAAAATATACCCTAATTTATAGGAGATATTTTATTTATAATTTATATAAGTTAATTATATCTAAAGCTTTTCTTTTTATTTCATCTATAGCTTCAATAGGGTGTATTATTTCAATATCCTTACCATATCCAAAAGCAAATTCTATTCCTTGAAATAAAGAATCAAAGCTTATATCAATATAATTGTTATTTTCTTTAAGAATAGTAATAAATGGCCTTGATTTTATATGATTTATAATAGAAGGATTAACCTTAAACGTAAAATTATATTTAGGTATTAAATTTTTAAATTTAGTTGTACTACATTTCCAATAATTTTCTAAATTAAAACATTTAGGTCTATCAAACTTTTCTTTATTTAAAATTACAGACTCAATAGAGCTAACTTTATAAGTTTTGATAATGTCATTATTTTCACCTATAACATACCAAGTACCTCTTTTACAAACTAGACCAAAAGGCTTTAAGATTACTTCTTTTGTTTCATCTATTTTTCTATATATCATTTTTAAGATATTATGATTCCAAATTCCTTTTTGCAAAATACCTAAAACATATTTATTAGTAGTAATAGGGCTTTTGCTCCAAGTATGCATATCAATATAAATGTAGTTTTGAATATTTTCAATTTCTTTTATCTGATCAATAGAAGAATTTTCTAGAATTTTTAGCATAGTAGAATCTTTTAATTTTTCAATACCTAAGTCCTCTAAAATTTTATTTCCAGATGGTAAAAATAAAGAATAAAGTTCATTTTTATTAATGCCAGTTAAATTAGTTTTATAATCACCTAAAAGCCTTATGCCGCCATTAGTTCCTCTATTGGTGAATATTGGGATACCTAGGGAACTTAAAGAGTCGATATCTCTATAAATAGTTCTAACAGATACTTCTAACCTTTTAGCTAAATCACTTGCTGTTAATTGTTTATGTATTTGTAATAACATTAAAATTGAAATTAATCTATCTGCTTTCATAAAATTTCCTCTCTAATATGACATAAGATGTCAGTTATTATATATTATAATCTATTTTCTATCAATATATAAGTATAATAAAGGAGAATAAATATGAATGGAAAAATAATACTAAACTTAGCAATGAGCATAGATGGATATATAGCAGATGAAGAGGGTGGATATAATTGGATAATTGGAAATAACAATAGCTTGCTAGATACAGAAAATAAATGGAGCCATGATGAGTTTCTAAAAGATATAGATATAGTAGTAATGGGAAAAAGATGTTATGAGCAAAATATGCATAAAGAGTACAAAAATAAGAAGGTATACGTAGCAACTTCAGAAGATAAAGAAGATTTTGATAATATTCATTTTATAAATAATGAAATATGTAATGTAATATTAGACTTAAAAAATAAAGGGCAGAATATATACTTATTCGGCGGAGGGGTTCTTATAGATGAATTTATTAAAGAAAATATTATAGATGAGTATATATTTGGAATAATACCTACAGTTCTAGGAAAAGGTAGACCTTTATTTTTAGGTAATAATACTAAAATAGACTTACATTTGGATTATTATTCAATAGAAGATGGAATTATAATTTTAAAATACTTAAAGATAAATAAGTAAACTAAAACTATAGCTGTAAGCATTAGTATAAGCTTATAGCTATAATTTTAATTTAATAAGTAATTAATTGAAGCAATTATGATTTAGTTTATTTATATCATTTATTATTTTAACTATTTCACTAGGCGATTCAACTATATCATTTTCTAGCCATACCTGTATAATAGCTAAAATACCACCAACGGAATATCTTATTAAATAATCAAAATTAAATTCATTAATATTATTAGATCGACTAATAACTTGCTCAATATTTGCTTTACTTGATATATATAATATTTTATCAATTATTCTAGAATCTCTTTGTCTACAGAATAATATTTTGCATAAATCTTTATTTTTAGCAATTAACCCAAGTACTTTTATTAACAATGCATCTGTATATTCCTCAAAAGGCGTTTCATTTAAATATTCAATTACTTTATCAAATAATTCATCTTCCATAGATTGTAAAAGATCAAATGCATCATTATAATGAGTATAAAAAGTTCCTCTATTAATATCGGCCTTTTTACATATATTAGTAACTGTAATTTCATGAATTTCATTCGTTTGAAGTAATTCAATTAAACTTTCCTTAATAACCTTCTTAGTATATATAACTCTACGATTTCCTTTAACTCCAGACATCTAAATACTCCTTAAGATAAATATTTTATATAAGTCAATTTTAAGTAAGATGTTATTAAATAAACAAAAAATAAAAAAATGTCTATTTAATAACGGTATGGTTTTATATGACTATTGTCTATAATTTCTTAAATATTTATAATATATTATAGTATTAAATATACAAAGTGTCTATTTAATAACTTGTATAACAATATGTATTTATCATAAAAAGGGAGGTTAAAATGTCATATATAGAAGTTATTGATACATATAAGAGATATAAAGTCGGAGACGATATAATAGTAGCTAATAACGGAATTAACTTTTCTATTGAAAAAGGGGAGTTTGTTGTAATATTAGGACCAAGTGGTGCAGGAAAATCTACTGTACTTAATATACTTGGTGGAATGGACTCATGTGATGAAGGTAAGATTATAATTGATAAAACAGATATATCAAAGTTTAGTAATAAGCAACTTACTAAATATAGAAGACATGATGTAGGATTTGTATTTCAATTTTATAATTTAGTACAAAACTTAACAGCGAAAGAAAATGTAGAGTTAGCCACACAAATTTCAAAGGATTCGCTTGATGTAGATGAAACACTTGATTTAGTAGGTCTTAGTCATAGAAAAGATAATTTCCCATCTCAATTATCGGGTGGTGAACAACAAAGGGTTTCTATAGCAAGAGCAATTGCAAAGAATCCTAAAATTTTACTTTGTGATGAACCAACAGGAGCACTTGATTATAAAACTGGAAATCAAGTTTTAAAAACGCTACAAGATACTTGCAGAAATACGGGAACTACAGTTATTGTGATTACACATAACTCAGCAATAGCACCAATGGCTAATAGAGTTATAAGAATTAATGATGCGAAGGTCAGAAGTATTGAAGTAAATGAAAATCCACTTCCAATTGAAAATATTGAGTGGTAGAGGTGAAATGTGAAAAATAGTAAAGCATATAAGAAATCCATTATAAGAGAAATTTTATCTTCAAAAGCCAGATTTGCTTCAATATTAATAATTATTTTGTTAGGTGTAGCTTTTTATGCAGGAATTAAATCATCTGGTCCTGATATAAATGAATCTGTAAACGAATTTTATAATAGTCAAAAACTTATGGACAGTAAAATAGTATCAAGTTTAGGATTGACAGAAGGTGATTTAAACTTACTTGAAAATAATGATAAGATACTAGATTACTATGCTTCTCATACAATAGATGCTAATCTTACTAATAAAAATAGTGTAGTAAAATTTATGGAGTATAATAAAGATAATAATATAAATGACTACATTATATTAGATGGAAACCTACCTCAAAATAGTGGTGAAATAGCATTAGATGAACAAGCTTTAAAGGTAGATAAGAGTTTGAAAATTGGAGATACTTATGTAATTGATACAGATGAAGAAACTATGAATTCTTTTAAGCAAAAGGAATTTAAAATCGTTGGTATAGTAAGAAGTCCTATGTATATGGAAAAAGAATCAAGGGGAACAACAACTATTGGAAAAGGGACTATTGATTACTTTGCTTTATTAAATAGTAAAGACATAGAAGTGGACGCTTATACAGAAATATATGTAAGATTTAAAAATCTTCAAAACATAGACACTTACAGTGATGAGTATAAAGATAAAATGGAGGAAAACACTAAATATCTTGAAGCTTTATATTCAAAAAGAGGTTTAGAGAGAGTTGAAGAAATAAAGAAAGACGCTCAAGAAGAGCTTGATAAAGCGTATAAAGAAATAAAAGAAAATGAATCTAAACTTTTAAGTGCTCAAAAAGAAATAGAAGATGGTAAAGTAAAGCTTGAAGATGGTAAAGTTAAGTATGATCAAAGTTTAAAAGAATATAAAAATCAGATAAAAGAAGGTGAAGCAAATATTTCACAAGGAAAAAGTGAAATAAGTGCAGCACAAAGTGAGATTGAAAAGCAAAAGAAATCTATTGAAGAAGGTAAACTTAATCTTATCAATGCCAAGAATACATTAGATAATACAAAACAAGAGTTTTTAAATTTAGGTATTGATCCAGATCAAGATTTAAATGATTTAAAAAATAATATATCTAGTGAAATGCCTAATTTTGAAACTTTACTAGATGGAATTGTAAGTTATCAAGAAGGTAAAGTACAATATGAAACACAGTTAAGTGTACTTACTGAAGGTGAAGTAAAACTTAAAGAATCTCAAGAACAGTTAAATAGTGCCAAAGCTGAACTTTCAAAAGGAGAAATTGAACTAGAGAAAGGCAAACTAAAAGGACAAGCAGAACTTGATAAGGCTAAAGTACAACTAGCAGATTCAGAAAAAAGTTTAATTGATGGTGAAAAAGAAATAGATGAAAATAAAGCTAAATTAACTGAAGCTAAAGAAAACATAAAAAAAGAAGAGGATAAACTTAATGATATAGAAGAAGGAAAGTATTACTTCTTTGATAGAAATGATAATGTTGGATATTCGGGTCTTAAAGATGCAATAAATAGTTTAGATAGTATAGCATCAGTTTTACCAGTATTTTTCTTCTTAGTAGCTATTATGATTTGTTTAACAACAATGACAAGAATGGTAGAAGAAAATAGAGGTGAAATAGGAACTCTTAAAGCCCTAGGATATAATAACTTTGAAATATCTAGAAAGTTTGTAGTTTATGCATCTTTAGCTAGTATCATAGGTAGTGTACTTGGTATCTTAATAGGATGTACTATACTTCCTAATGTAATTAATGAATCATATAAAAGTTTATATAATTTACCAAGATTAACTGTATACTATTATCCATCATATATAGTTCAATCTATATTAATATCAATATTATGTACAGTTGGTGCTGCACTATTCGTATTAAGTGTTGAACTTAAAAGTACACCATCTAATCTTATGAGACAAAAGGCACCAAAGCTAGGTAAGAAAATACTATTAGAAAGAATTAAACCTTTATGGAGTAGGTTAAACTTTAATCAAAAAGTTACATTTAGAAATATCTTTAGATATAAGCAACGTATGATAATGACAGTACTTGGAATCTCCGGGTGTATGGCAATGCTTATTACAGGATTTGCCCTGAAGGATTCTAATACAGTTATACTAGAAAAACAATTTGATAAATTATGGAAGTATGATGCTATGGTGATTTTTGATGACACTTATAATAAAGAAGAAAATAAAGAATATAACAATACTTTAAATAATTTAAAAGGATATGAAAGTAAATTAAATATACATCAAGAATCGGTTACATTTAGTAAAGAGGGAATGAATAAGCAAAGTGTTAGTTTATATGTTCCAGAAAGTACAGATAGGTTTGATAATTTCATAGTATTAAATAATAGAAAATCTAGGGAAAAATATAAAATATCAGATGATGGCGTTATTATAAGTGAAAAGTTAGCTAATTTATTAGGTACATCAGCTGGTGATACCATAACTATGAAAGATGAAAACAATGACTTATTAGATGTAAAAGTTTCTAATATATCTGAGAATTATCTGTCACATTATATGTATATGTCTCCTTCATATTACAAAGAGATATTTGGCAAAGATGCAGAGTACAATTCACAATTTTTAAACTTTAATAAAGGTATAGATAAAGAAGAAGTTTCTAATAAGCTTATGGATTGTGAAAATGTTATAAATGTTACATTAATGTCAGATATAAAAGCTTCTAGTGAAGAATCTAGTGCAAATTTAAATATGGTTATGTTAGTAATAATAATATCTGCAGGAAGTCTTGCTTTTGTAGTTTTATACAATTTAAATAACATAAACGTATCAGAGCGTATAAGAGAATTATCTACTATAAAAGTATTAGGATTTTATGATAATGAAGTTACTATGTATATATTAAGAGAAAATGTAATACTTACATTATTTGGAATACTAGCCGGATCATTCTTAGGAAAGATACTTCATGCCTTTATACTTTACACATCAGAAACAGACACTATGATGATGTATCCAGATATATTTATAAATAGTTATGTATTTTCTGCTTTAATAACAATGTTATTCTCAATGATAGTTATGATTATGATGCATAATAAGTTAAAGAAAGTTGATATGATAGATGCGTTAAAGTCTAATGAATAATAATAAATTAAAAGAGCAATTATTTTATAGTTTAAAATAATTGCTCTTTTATAAGAATGCAAAGCGAATTTATTTGAAATTATTATATATAGATAGAATAAATATTTTTTTAATATAAAATTATCTCCATGTTAATTCTAACTAGCATAATAGATTAAATTAATATATACTGAAATAGTAAATAGCAAAAAAACAGAAATTTGTCTTAATATCAAAATTTAAAGGTGAATTATGATAAAATAAATATATAAAAATGATTTTAGTGTATTTATATTTTCATTTATGAAAGTTGATACAAGTTATGCAAATATAAGTGAAAGTCTTAACTTCAAAAATATAACAATTGAAGATGGATTATCTCAATCAACAGTAGAAGCTATATATCAAGATAGTAGAGGATATATATGGATAGGCACTAATGATGGTTTAAACAGATATAATGGATATGAGTTTAAGCATTATAAACACGATAAGTATGATGAAAATTCGATAGCAAATAATTATATAGTTGATATTATAGAAGATAAAAATGGATACATATGGGTTTCAACGATAGGAGGACTAAGTAAAATAAATCCTGATACAGATAAGGTAAAGAATTACTATTCAAAAGAAGATAGTGGTAATTTATCTAATAATAACTTATGGCAAATTCTTTGTACTAAAGATAATAAAATAATTGCATCTACAGTAGATGGTCTTAATTTATATGATGAAAAAAATGATAAGTTTGTTAGGGTTTTAGAAAATGAACTTCCTAGTCAATATATATATTCGGTTAAAGACGATTTATATGGGAATATATGGGTTGGAACAGATAATGGATTAATAGAATTAAATAAAGATTTAGAGATAATTAAACGATATGAAGATACAATTGGAAATAGTGAAGTATATAATATATATGATGATTCAAAAGGGAATATATGGATTTGTACATTAGATAATGGATTATTTAAGATAAAATTAGATGATAAAAGTATTGATAACTACAAAAATAGTGAAAATAAATTTTCAATCCCAAGTAATAATACAAAAGATATATTACTTGATTCAAAAGGAAAGCTTTGGATTGCTACTGATAAAGGTATTTGTAACTTTGATTATGAGAAAGAAGTATTTACAACCTATAATAAAGAACCATATGAAAACAATAGTTTGATAGATGATGAAACATTTTGTTTACTAAAAGATAGCAGTGGACTTATATGGGTAGGTACTTATAGTGGTATATCATTATTTAATCCAAATAGTAACTTTATTCATTTTAAATCTAATCCATATGATGAAAATAGTTTAAGTGGAAATATAATTCATGGTATATATGAATATGATAATAAAACGTTATGGATAGGTACTAATGAAAATGGAGTAAATGTTATAAATGGAGATATAATAAAACATTTAAATAAAGAAAATAGTAATATTATTAGTGACTTAATAGAAGATATAACTGGATTTAATAACTATGTATTTATAGGTACGAATGAAGGATTATCGGTTTTAGTTCAAAATGATGATAAAGGGTATACTATAACCAATTATACAGATAAAGATGGTTTGCCATCAAATAAAATAAGGTCTTTATTTATAGACTCTAAAGGTTACCTATGGATAGGAACTAATAAAGGATTAGCGATATTAGATGTAAATAATGAAAAAATTATAGATGTTACATATATACTTGATAACATAGGAGTATCAGATAAATTTATAAGAGCTGTATATGAAGATTCAAAAGGAAATTATTATATTGGATGCTTCTTAGAAGGAGGATTAATTAAAATAAATCCAGACACTAAGGAGTATAAAATATATCAAAATAATGATAATGATAGTATAAGTAACAACTCTATAAGATATATAACTGAAGATTTAAATGGAAATATATTAGTTGGAACTAGTCATGGTATTAATATCCTAAATTTAAGCACAGATAAATTTAAGCATTATACAGAAAATGATGGTTTAATAAATAATACTGTATATGGAATATTAGTTGATAAAAATAATGATATATGGATGAGTACAAATGGTGGTATATCTAAATTTTCAATCAAAGAAGGAGCATTTAGCAATTTTACAGTTACAGATGGTATTCAGTCTAATGAATTTAATGGAAGGTCATGTTTTAAAAGCAAAGATGGATCTATATATTTCGGTGGTATAAATGGATTTAATGTTCTTAATATAGATGATATAGAGTTATCTACATTTGAGCCAAAAGTTATATTTGATAACTTTGAGATAAATGGTATAAATGAAAAATATATATCAAATATAAAGCTTAAATTTAATCAAAATAATATAAAAATAAGCTTTTTTACAAATGACTATAAAAATACAAAAACAACTAAATATTACTATAAGTTAGAAGGCTTAGAAGATAATTGGAGTGTAACTAATAGCAATTCACTTGTATTTGCAAGTTTAGCACCAGGAGATTATACTTTAAAAGTAAAAACAATAACACATCATGGAGTAGAAAGTGAAGAAAGCTCTGTAATTTTTACTATTAATCCAGCTATTTGGAAAAGTAAATATGCTATATTCATTTATTATATTTTAATAATTTTAGCAATATATGCATATGCAAATAAGGTTAAAAAGTTAGATAGATTAGTTAATAAAAGAACTTATGAGTTAAGAAAAGAAATGGATAAAAATGAACAATTGTTCAATCAAGTACTAGAATTAGAAAAAAATAAAAATAATTACTTTATTAATCTATCACATGAGCTGAGAACTCCTTTGAATGTATTAAGTAGTATAAATCAATTAATAAGATCATTTATTAAAAATGATAAATTTATAACTATTGAAAAACTTTCTTATTATATGGATATAATGGATAGAAACTGTAATAGATTATTGGGATTAATAAACAATTTAATTGATTATACAAAGATTGAAAATAATAACTATATAATACATAAACAAAGAGAAGATATAGTTTATTTGGTTGAAGAAACAGTTCTTGATATGAAAGATTATATAGAAGAAAAAGGACTTGAATTGATTTTTGATACTGATGTAGAAGAAAAGTCAATTATATGTGATAAATTTGATATAGAAAGGTGTATTATAAATTTAGTTGGCAATGCTGTTAAATTTACACCGAAAGGAGGATTAATTGAAGTATTAATAGAGGACTTAGGTGATAAAGTAAAGATAGTTGTAAAAGATAATGGAATAGGTATTAGTGAAGAAAATCAAAATATAATTTTTGATAGATTTAATCAAGTGGTAGATAAAAATTCCGAACAAAAAGGTGGAAGTGGACTGGGACTTACTATAACTAAACAACTTATTGCACTTCATGGTGGATATATATGTAAATAGTAAAGTTGGTTTAGGGAGTGAGTTTATAATAGTACTTCCTGTATACAGTGAGTAAATAATATAACAAATAATTATATATAACAATTGAAGAGCTAAATTATTGAGTAATAATTTAGAGAGTATAGTTAATAAAATAAAAGTAAAAATACCTAGTAGAAATAAAGATAATATATAAAAAAGAAATTATTGTATATGAATTTTTCTATTAGAAATGATATTTTTATAATAAGATATGTTATATTGATAAAATAAATAAATTAACATAGAAAACAATATGAAAAATATATTACTAGTAGACATATATTATTGTAAAATTGAAAAATAATTATTTTATATGTAACGAGAAAATGAAGGATGATACTATGAAAGGATATCGTAGGTTACAAGAATTAATATAAAAATTATAAAATTATTATATAGGGGTAAGGGAGATTATATATGGAAAGTAATTATAAAGTTGCATATAAAAATGAATGGTATAGATTAAAAAAACTAGATCCATTTGATATATCAAAAAGGCTAGATGTAAAGTATAACAAAGAAAGCAAGCAATTTATTGTAAATTTTTTAAATGAAGATTACATATTAGACATTGAAACTGAAACAATACATAGAGAAAAAGATAAACATGAGCCACTAATTGATGACTCTATAATTATATTAAACTATCTTACATACTCAACTGAAAATATAAACAAAACTAATAAATGGGTAAGCTTAAAAGAAATTCCAAATGGAGGGGCGTTATTTTATCCAGCTTTTTATAATACATCAATAAAAAAACTTATAAATATATTTGGGTATAACATTGATGAATTTGAAAAACGAGTAGTAAACTTAGGAGCAAAATATATTAAATTAGGTGATAAAGGATATGAATTTAAAATACTTCCTAAAATAAGTATCTGCATAGCAATATGGGAAGGTGACGATGAAATTTCACCTAATGCTACTATCTTATATGACTCATCAATATCATATTTAGTACATATAGAAACGGTAATTGGAATAGGGTATTCTATATCTAATAAACTAGTTAATTAAATAAATTATAATAAGCCATAGATATAATTACAAAGTCTTAATTATACCTATGGCTTTTAGTATTAATATAGAGTAAAGCTAAAGAATTGAAATTTAATAAAAATTCAGAAAATTAAGAAAAATAATTGACCTTTTTAAAACATAAATATACAATTAATATATATATTAAATAGGGGGACGTACAATGAAAAGAAGATTAAAAAAAATATTAGTAACATTATGTTCATTGACAATGGTATTTTCTTTAGTCGCTTGTAGCTCATCAAATGATTCATTTGATGGAAAAACAGTTACTTTAGCAAAAGAATTAGATATTATATCGATGGATTCAAGCTATGCTACAGACGGATCATCTTTTGAGGCAATTCAAGCTACAGTTGATGGATTGTTAACAGTAGATGCAGACGGAAATATTATTCCTGCATTAGCTAAGGATAAAGCAAAGATAAGTGAAGATGGATTAACTTATACTTACGAGTTAAAAGATGCTAAGTGGGATAATGGAACAACAGTAACTGCAAATGACTTTGTATATGCTTGGCAAAGAACAGCTTCAAGCGCTGATGCAGAGTACAATTATTTATATGGTGAAGATGGAGCATGTATTGCTAATGCAGATGCCGTAACTTCTGGAGAAAAAGAAGCAAGTGAACTAGGGGTAAAAGCTATAAATGATACTACTTTAGAAATAACACTTTCTAAGCCTTGTGCATACTTTGAAAGCTTAATGTCTTTTCCTGTATTCTATCCAATAAATGAGGCATTTGCAACAGAAAAAGGTGATCAATACGCATTAACACCAGAAAATATGCTTGCATGCGGTGCTTACAAAATGACTAGTTGGGAAACTGGTAGTAAGTACGTTTTAGAAAAGAATGAATCTTATTATGATGCAGATGCAGTTAAGGTTGATAAGTTAGTATTCAATATTGTAAAAGATTTATCAAGTTCTGCTTTAGCATTTGAAAGTGGAGACGTTAATTTTACTAAGTTAAATAAAGATTTAGTTGATAAATATAAAGGCTCAAGTACATACACAGAAGTGTTAGAAGGTTATTTATGGTACTTCCAGTACAACTATGCAAATGAGTATTTAGCAAATGCTAATATTAGAAAAGCTATTTCTTTAGCAATTGATAAAGAAGACTTAGTAAATAATGTATTAAAAGATGGTTCTATAGTTGCTAATGGTTTTGTTCCTACTGAACTTACAACAGGTCCAGATGGAAAAGATTATAGAGAAACAGCACCTACTTATATGGAAACAAATGTAGAAGAAGCTAAAAAAGCTTGGGAAGCTGGACTTAAAGAATTAGGAGTAGAGTCAATTACACTTTCTATGTTATTTGATAATGCAGATCCTGCAAAATCTGCAGCTGAATACCTTCAATCTAATTTACAATCAACACTTGAGGGGCTTACTATTGAAATGGTAGCTCAAGAAAAGAATAATCGTATAGAAATGCAAAAAGCACGTGATTTCGACATATCATTAACTCGTTGGGGTCCTGACTATGCTGACCCTACGACTTATCTTTATTTAATGACTACTGGTAACTCATATAACTATGGAGATTACTCTAGTGCAGAATATGATGAGAAGATTAAAGAAGCTAGCAATGAACAAAATATGGAAACTAGATGGCAGTTATTAAAAGATGCTGAAGGTATCTGTATGCAAGACTATCCAGTGGCTCCTATATTCCAAGTTGGAGGAGCTAGCTTAATAAGCGAAAATGTAAAAGGTATTGAAACTCATGCTGTGGGTGTACCATATATCTATAAAAATGTTGAGATAGTTGAGTAATAGAAATTAAGTATTATATACAGACACATTGTGGTGTTTTTCCATAATGTGTTTGTTTATTAGGAATAGAAAGTAGGGGAATTTATGGATAAATCGACGTTTAAATATATTGGCAAAAGATTAGTTATGTCAGCTATTACACTTATGATAATAGTATTTGTACTATTTGTTATGCTAAAACTTATGCCAGGTACACCTTTTAATGATGAAAAGTTAACAGAAACACAAAAAGCTTTAATTTATGCTAAATATGGATTTGACAAACCTATATGGGAGCAATTTGTAGTGTATTTTAAAAATATGTTAAGTGGTGATTTTGGAATTTCTTATGGTATTTCAAGAAATCTTCCAGTATCAAGTCTTGTTTTACCTCGTATATCAATTAGTTTTGGTATAGGATTAGCAGCTGTAATATTAGGTACGATTTTAGGAATTTTATTAGGGATATTTGCAGCTCTTAATCGTAATACAGTTTGGGATTCGTTATCTACAGTAGTTGCAGTTTTTGGTGTTAGCATTCCATCTTTTGTATTTTGTTTAATTTTACTTATTATATTTGGAGTAAAAATGCCTGCACTACCAATACTTTATAATTCTTCACATCCAATAAAATCTGCAATTATACCAGTGATAGCGCTTTCTGTTTCTGTAATTGCTAATGTAGCTAGATTTACAAGAAGTGAGATGATTGAAGTTATGGAAAGTGATTATATACTTTTAGCAGAGTCTAAGGGATTAGACAGAAGAACATTAATAAAAAAACATGCTCTTAGAAATACTCTTGTTCCTATAATTACTGTTCTTGCGCCAATTTTAGTAGCCCTTATGACAGGAAGTATGGTAATTGAACAAATATGTGGTATTCCAGGTCTTGGAAGTTTGTTAGTTCAAGCTATAACTGTAAATGACTATAATGTTACAATGGCAGTAGCTTTTATATACAGTGTTATGTATGTGGTAATTATGTTATTAGTTGATATTTTATACGGAATAATAGATCCAAGAATTAGACTAGGAAAGGAGAGTAGCAATGAGTAGTGAAAAATATGAATTTAAAAATGATGATTTTGAGTTAGTTAGAGATAAACATGATATTAATAAAGATGAAGTTATTCCTGATACTCCTTTTTTTAAAGATGTTTTAAATCGTTTTACGGATAATAAAGGAGCTATGATTGGTGGTATATGTATTTTAGTTATTGTTGCTCTTGCTATTATATGTCCTATGATTAGTAAATATAAATTTGATAAAGTTTCAACTAGTGAGCAATCAATGGCACCTAGAATTCCTATTATAGAGAAAATTGGTATATTTGATGGTGAGGTAAATAATGTAAATAAATATGATAACCCTGATTTTAAAGATACATATCATTATTTTGGTACGGATACACTAGGACGTGATTTATGGACTCGTGTATGGTCAGGTTGTAGAATTTCTTTATATGTTGCAATAGCAGCTGTGTTTATTGATATTTTTATTGGAATGTTATATGGGCTTATTAGTGGATATTTTGGAGGTGTTGTAGATAATGTAATGCAACGTTTCCAAGAAATTATAAATAGTATACCAAGTTTAGTAATTTTAGTATTATTAATGCTAATATTTAAGCCTTCTTTATATACAATAATTTTAGCTTTAATGCTAACTGGATGGATTGGCATGGCTCGTATTACAAGAGCTCAAGTTTTAAAAATAAAAGAACAAGAATTTATTTTAGCATCTAGAACTCTTGGAGCAGGTGACTTTTTCATAATATTTAAAGAAGTTCTTCCAAATATTTTTGGTCAATTGATAATTATGTCAATGTTTTCTATACCAAATGCAATATTTTATGAAGCATTCTTAGCTTTTATAGGTCTTGGAATACCAGCTCCTACTGCATCACTTGGGACACTTATTAATGAAGGATATAAATCTATTTTAGTATCTCAATATATGGTTATTATTCCAGTTATAATTCTTGCTTTATTGATGCTAAGTTTTAACCTTATGGCTGATGGACTTAGAGATGCGTTTGATCCAAAAATGAAAGAAATGTAGGTGTTATTATGGGAAAACAAAGAGTATTAAAAATTAGAGATCTTTCAATATCTTTTAAAACAGGAAGAGGAATGATAGATGCTATTCGAGGTATTAAATTGGATTTATTCAAAGGTGAAACTATAGCCATTGTCGGAGAATCAGGTTCTGGTAAATCAGTAACAACAAAGGCAATTATGGGAAATATAAGCTCAAATGGAGTGATTAAAAGTGGATTGATTGAGTTTACATATGATAAAGAAAATGATGGTAACTTAGTTGTAGAAGATATAGTCAAATTAAGTAAAAAAGAGATGGGGAAAAATATTTGTGGTAGACGTATTGCAATGGTATTCCAAGATCCTATGACAAGCTTAGATCCTACTATGACAATAGGAAAACAAGTTATGGAAGCTATGATATATCATCATCATTTATCAAAAGAAGAAGCTTTTAATAAAGCAGTAAATCTTTTAGAGGAAGTTGGAATTGTAGATGCTAAAAAACGTATGAAAAATTATCCACATCAATTAAGTGGTGGTATGCGCCAAAGAATAGTCATAGCTATTGCACTTAGCTGTGAGCCTGAGGTATTGATTTGTGATGAACCAACAACAGCCTTAGATGTTACAATACAAGCTAAAATACTTGAACTTATTAAAAAAATTCAAGTGGAAAGAAATTTATCTGTAATATATATTACTCATGATTTAGGAGTTGTAGCTAAGGTAGCCGATTATGTTGCTGTTATGTATGCAGGAAAAATTATTGAAAAAGGAAGTATAGAAGAAGTATTTTATGATCCAAGACATCCATATACTTGGGGGCTACTTAGCGCTATGCCTGATTTAGAAACGGAAGATGATGAGTTATACACTATTCCAGGAACACCTCCTAATCTTATACAAAAAATAGATGGTGAAGCCTTTGCTCCTAGAAACTTTTATGCATTAAATATTGATTATCGAAAAGAAGCCCCAATATTTAATGTAGGAGGAACTCATCGTGTAGCTAGCTGGTTATGTCATGAAAATGCACCAAATATAGAAATGCCAGAATCTTTAAAAAAACGCCTACTTAAAATGAGAAAGGAGGCTGGTCTAAGTGAGTAATGTGGAACCACTATTAATAGTTGAAAATTTAAAGCAACACTTTAAAGTTA
Source organism: Romboutsia sp. Marseille-P6047 (assembly GCF_900604535.1). Classification (NCBI taxonomy): domain Bacteria; kingdom Bacillati; phylum Bacillota; class Clostridia; order Peptostreptococcales; family Peptostreptococcaceae; genus Romboutsia; species Romboutsia sp. Marseille-P6047. Next base: position 80,894 of record NZ_UWOT01000006.1, on the reverse strand, counting down.
ATCGTAAATTTACGGTAAAGGCAGTAGATGGTATTTCTTTTGAGATATATCCAGGAGAAACCTATGGACTTGTTGGAGAATCTGGCTCTGGAAAATCTACAACAGGACGTAGCATAATTAGATTATATAAGCCAACATCAGGAAATATAATATTTAATGGAAAAAATATATCAGGAAAAATGAGTAATGAGGAAATAAAAATACTTAGAACTAAGATGCAAATGATATTCCAAGATCCTATGGCATGTTTAAATCCAAGGAAAAAAGTATTAGATATTATTGGAGAAGGACTAGATATTCATAAAATGTGTGCATCAAAACAAGAACGAGATGAAAAAGTATATAATATATTAGAAAAAGTAGGATTAAGCAAAGAACATGCATATAGATATCCTCATCAGTTTTCTGGAGGGCAAAGACAACGTATAGGAATTGCTAGAGCTTTGATTATGGACCCTGATTTAATCATTGCAGATGAAGCAATATCTGCCCTAGATGTGTCAATACAAGCTCAAGTTGTAAATCTTATGAAGAAAATTCAAAAAGAAACTAACACGGCATATTTATTTATAGCACATGATTTGAGTATGGTTAAGTATATATCTGATCGTATTGGAGTTCTTCATTTGGGTTATATTGTAGAGACTGGTACTACAGAGGAGATATTCTCAAATCCTATTCATCCATATACAAAATCACTATTAAGTGCTATTCCTTCTCCAAATCCTATTGTTGAAAAACAACGTGTTACATTTAGTTACGATGCAAAGGAAGAAGGTGTTGATTATTCTAAAGGTGTAGAGCATTTAATTGAAGGTACACATAGTGTTTTAGCAACAAAAGAGGAGTTAAAAAAATGGGTGAGTGTGGCTAAGTCAAAATAAAAAAACTCTTAGTTTAAACTAAGAGTTTTTTTATTGGCGGGAATAACAGGACTCGAACCTGTGCCCCATTGATTAACAGTCAATTGCTCTACCAACTGAGCCATATTCCCAAATATTTTATATAAAATAGAAATTTTTTAACTGTCCCTTACAGTTATTATTTTAACTAGTTTATTTAATTTTATTAATATTTTATATTACAAACTAATGAGTAGCAATATAAGATGATCTTTTTACTATTAAAATATACTTTATTTTATAAACTATCTTATTTTACTAATTTTACTAACTCCTTATAAATTGCATTAGTTTTATTTGAATTATTTTCATTAAAAATAATTACCAAATCTTTAGTAGTAACTCTTATAAAAGGGCTTACTTTATTATGGATACATACTTTGGATTTAAAATTATCTCCATTAACTTTATAAAATCCATTATTGGTATTAGGAGTATTACTACCTGAACCTCCTGAAAGTATTACTTTATCAAGCAACTATACATTGGTTATATCCTCTATATTGTAAATAGAGTTCATGATTTTAATTGAATTATTATACATTACTATTGATGTTAACTTTGAATCCATTTGTTTAAATAGAAAATTTACTGATAATTCAATCCCTAAAAATATTATAAAAATAAATATTAAACTATATTTTTTCACTTTATTTATATAAACTCCCCTTTATTCTATATATGATAATAGTAAATACTATTTTAGCGGAATCCTCTCAAATTGACAAGAAAGTTCTATTTCTATAAAATAGTAAAAGAGAGAGCAAAATATAAAATGATAATGACTAATAATGAAGGGGGATTATTATGAGAAAAGCGGTATTTTTAGATATAGATGGAACCTTAATAGATTGTTTTGCAGGTATTAGAGATATTACACCAAAGGTAAAAGAAGTAATACGTAATTTACAATCAAGAGGAGATTATGTATTTATTGCAACAGGAAGGCCGTATGCTTTTTTAAGCAAAGAAATAAGAGATTTTGGTTTTGATGGATTTGTTTTAGCTAATGGTGCTCATGTAATGATAGATGGAAAAACGATTCATAGTAAGCCTATGAATAATGAATTTATCAAAGAATTAGTATCTAAATTAGATCAAGATAATATTCAATATGTATTAGAAGGTGAAAAATACTCATATGTAAAAAATGAACATAAAGAATTACATGATTTTTATGATAAAGTGGGTATGTCTAAAAAGTATTTTAAGAGAGAATACAACCTAGAAGAGCTTGATATTCATAAAGTTGAGATGCTATGCCTTAGCAAGGATACTATGAATAAATGTGTAAAGTTTATAAATAATTTTCCAGAGTATGGATATTTTAGTAGTATAAATCAGATACATCTTGAATTGTACTTTAAAGAAAGTACAAAGGCAGCAGGTATATTAAAAGCATTAGAATATATTAATGTACCTATAGAAAATACTTATGCATTTGGAGATGGAGAAAATGATATCGAGATGCTATCAACAGTTGGGTGTGGTATAGCAATGGGGAATGCTAATAATGACGTTAAAAAGTATGCAAAAGAAATTACAGACACAGTTTATAATGATGGTGTAGCTTTAGGGATTGAAAAATATATACTACAAAAAGAAAATGCTTTATAAATAAATGAAAAAGTGAGATTCATGAAAATTTAGTACTTTTTATGCAGATCACTTTATTAATTAGAAAAACATTGAATAAGTTTAAGCAATATGATATATTATTTAATAATTGAGAAATATTATCAAAGTCAAAGGGATTTTACAAATTATACAGTTAAAAATCTCATTGGCTTTTTATTTTTATTGGGAGGATTTTAGATGACAAGTAATCAAATGACTGAAGGTAATATAGCAAAGCAGATTACTTTATTTGCTATTCCTATACTAATATCTAATCTTTTTCAACAGCTATATAATACAGTAGATGTTGCAATAGTAGGTAGATATGTAGGTGCAAATGCATTAGCGGCAGTAGGGTCATGTAATTTAATAGTAGTATTTATGATTTACTTTTTTATAGGTATATCGAATGGAGCAAGTGTTATTATTTCTCAATCTTTTGGGAAAAATGATAAAGATAAAATACATAAATCAGTTCATACTATAATAGCGCTTAGTTTAATATCTGGCTTTTTACTTATGGTTTTAGGCTTAACGTTTGGTGGTATGTTTTTAAGATGGATAAATACACCAGATAATGTATTGACATTTTCAATTACATATATAAAGATATATTTTATAAGCATGATACCTATGATGATATTTAATATGGGGAGTGGTATATTAAGGGCTGTAGGAGATTCCAAGACACCTCTATACTACCTTGCAATATCAGGAATTACAAATATAATTTTAGATATAGTATTTGCAGTTGTATTTAAACTTGGTGTAGCAGGAGTAGCAATGGCAACAACTATTGCACAATTTGTTTCTTCTATATTAATTTTAATTAAGCTTATAAAAACTAGTGAAGTGTATAAATTATTTATTAATAAAATAAAAATAGATTTTAAGATTCTTAAAGAAATTTTATTAATAGGTATACCTACTGGTATACAGTCAGTTTTAGTTTGCTTTGCAAATACAATAGTTCAATCAAAGGTAAATATATTTGGGTTAAATGTAATGGCAGGATATACAATATATTATAAGATTGAAGGATTTATATATATGCCAATTTCAGCTATTGCTTTAGCTGTATCAAATTTTGTAGGTCAAAATGTAGGTGCAAGTGAATTTGATAGAGTAAAATTAGGAAAAAATATAAGTATGATAATATGCGTTTCTTTGACTATTATCATAGGAAGTATAATATTATTTAATGCAAGTGATATTATAAGAATCTTCTCTAAAGACTTAGATGTAATTAATGAAGGTAGTAAGTTTATATATTGGATAGTACCTATTTATAGTATATATGCTATAAATGAAGTTTTAATGGGCGTAATGAGAGGTGCTGGAGAAACATTTATTCCTATGATAATTGGAACTATATGTATGTGTGGACTTAGAATATTATGGCTAAGTGTTATGATATCTCATTATAAAGATATAAATATTGTTTACTTAAGCTATCCTATTACATGGATAGTTACAAATATATTTACAATTATTTACTACTCTAAAGGTAACTGGTTAAGTAAAAATTTTAGATATGAATAATATAGTTTTCAATTGAATATGTATATAAAAGTAAAATACTCATACATAATTATATATAATTATGTATGGGTATTTTATATCAATTATAAAGTTATATAACCATCCAGTATTTATTTTTTAAGTGAATCTGTTTTAGTTTCATGCATAGTGTTATTTGCGAATTCAGGTGGTGCATATGTTATATAAAGTTTAAGTGGAACATTTCCTAAGTTTAAGATAGTGACCCACTTACAAGAAGGTATTATAACAGATGAATTTTTATTAATGTATGTTTGATAATCGAGTTCATTCTGACTAGTACCGATTTTTATAAGTCCTGTACCAGATGATGTATGTATAAATTGATCACTTGTTTTTGTTAGGTAAGGATCTACTGAGTATGATACTGGAATGCTCATTAATACAATTTGTAAGTTATTTCCTGTCCAGATTACTGTTCTAAATCTATTATTCTTTTCAGCAGCATTTTCAAGATTTACTACAAGTGGTTCGGGTCCATAATCACTTAGCTTGATACTATTCTTTTCAGTATTAGGCTGATCGATTTCTCTCTCATTCCATAGATTATTTTGATACATATAAAACATTTGTGGATTTGACCATGCAAAATATGGATATCTGTTATATATTTGTGAATTACTGTAATAATTATATAATCTTATAAGATTATAATACATACTTAGTTACTCCTTTTAAATACTTTAAAAATTTTTAGACTCTAAAATATTGTATGATAAAGATTATTATAAATATGTAAATATACTGAGTATATTTAGAGATATTAGGTATTGGATAAAAAAGAGTATAAGTAAAATCTAGATTAATATGAAATTTACTTGACTTAGAGCTAACTCTAAGTACTAAGATTAATATTGTAAGATATAAATAAATTCATACAAAGGGGGATTAAAGTATGGCAAAAAAATTGGGATTAGGATTTATGCGTTTACCGCTTATAGATGAAAATAATCAATCAAATGTAGATATAGAACAAGTAAATAAGATGGTAGATACTTTTATAGCAAGAGGATTTACTTATTTTGATACGGCATATATGTACCATAACTTCGAAAGTGAAAATATACTAAGAGAAACATTAGTAAAGCGACATAAAAGAGAAAGTTTTACTGTTGCAACAAAAATGCCTACTATGTTTTTGAAGAATCAAGAAGATTTAGAAAGAATATTTAATGAGCAATTAGAAAAAACAGGTTTAGATTATTTTGATTACTATTTACTTCATAATTTAGGGGTTACAAATTATGAAACAGCAAAAAGATTTAATGCTTTTGAATTTATAAAAAATAAAAAGGAAGAAGGAAAAATAAAACATATAGGATTTTCATTCCATGATAGTGCTGATTTATTAGATAAGATATTGAGTGAGCATCCAGAAGTAGAATTTGTTCAATTACAGATTAATTACTTAGATTGGGATAATGAAAGTATTCAGTCTAGAAAATGTTACGAAGTAGCGACAAAACATAATAAGCCAGTTATAGTTATGGAGCCAGTAAAAGGTGGATCACTTGCTAAAGTACCTAAATACGTAGAAGATTTATTTAAAAATTATAATGAAAATATGTCAGTAACCTCTTGGGCAATTAGATTTGCTGCAAGTCATGAAAATGTAATAATGGTTCTCAGTGGAATGTCTTCTATGGATCAATTATTAGACAATACAGCATATATGAAAAACTTTAAAGCTCTTAATAATGAAGAGTTCGATATAATTAATAAAGCAGTTGATATGATTAATAATTCAATAGTAGTTCCTTGTACTGCATGTCAATATTGTGTAGAAGGTTGTCCCAAAAATATACCAATACCACAGTATTTTGCGCTTTATAATACTGAAAAACAAGAATTTAATAGAGGGTTTTCCACACAAGGAGTATACTATAAAAATCTTACAAAGAGATATGGAAAAGCATCAGAGTGCGTAGAATGTAATAAGTGTGAAAGAAGCTGTCCTCAACATATAAAAATCACAGAATTTTTAAAAGATGTAGCTAAAACATTTGAAAGTGAAGAATAAATATAAAATTGATAGAAGTATATTTATTTAAAGTAGGATATTATGGTAAAATTATGTGAAGAACATAACCTATCATATCAATACATCAATCAGTTAATAAAAAAGGAGTGCAGTTTATGACAATAACAGAAGTAAGTAAAAAGTATAGAATTTCAGCAGACACAATTCGTTACTATGAAAGGATTGGTTTAATACCTCCTGTAAATAGAAAATCTAGTGGAGTTAGAGATTTCACTCAAGAAGATTGTAACTGGGTTGAATTTGTAAAGTGTATGAGAAGTGCGGGATTATCTATAGAAATATTAATTGAATATGTTACTTTATTTAAACAAGGAAACAATACTATTAAAGCTAGAAAAGAACTACTTATAGATCAAAGAAATCAGTTAGCTGATAAAATTAAAGAAATGCAATTAATTTTAGATCGTTTAGATAATAAAATTGATAGATATGAAGATAGAGTTTTACTACATGAAGAAAAGTTAAGAAAGAATGATAATTAGTAAGTTTCATATAAATTCATAATAGTATAAAAGCCATTCAATTACGTTAAGGTAAGATGTAATTGAGTGGTTTTTTAGTAGTTGAGGAGTAGAGTCTAAAGAAGAAACAAAATTTTGCCCTAATTGTGGAAAAGAAGCAACACGGTTAACAGATAGACCACAATTATTAGATGAAACTCAAATTAAGCAAGCTAAAGCTAAAAAAGAGAATTTCGCATATAAATATGAGTATATAAAAAAATGAATGATTTAGATGATGATATAAGTAAATCATATTATCTATATGAAGAAAACTATTTGACTACTCTAAGGATCATTCTGGGGTAAGTTTTGATATTGTAAATGAACAAAGCAATAATTTATTTAGAATGTTAGGTGAAGATAGTTTAGCATTAGGATTTGTATGCGGAGATTATGAAGGGGCAGTAAATAAGGTTTTAGTAAAACAAGATAAAGCATATATAGTATCTAAATATACTATTGATATAGATAAACTTCTTCAAATGCAACGTATTGACTATAAAAGTAATTATAAGAGTATAGAAATACTTAATAAGTGTCGGAATGAAAGGTATAAAGAAAATCAACACAAAGGTATGTTCTCTGGTTATATTGATTTTGCGTGGAAGCTAATAGATAAAGGCCTTGGATATACCACGTGCTTTTTAGCTGATGAGTTTAAAAATAAATATAATTTAGAGTTGTATTCTTTATTAGATTCTAGAGGGAAAAATATAACAAGAAATACCTGGTTTATATATTCAAAAACAAAGAAGTTTAATAAAATAGAAGAAGAATTTATAAAATTTATACAAGATAAAATGATTAGTATATAATGTAAAACATTTAAATTCATTGAAATATCAATATCTTAAGTTAAAAAAAAAATAGTAGTATTCATAAAAAATGAATACTACTATTTTTTTTTATATTTAATAATAAGATTCTTAATTTGAAGAAATAATATCTTTATGAGAGGTGAGAAATACATGATACATATAAATAAACTAAGAAAAGTTTATGATAATGGATATGAAGCATTAAAAAGTATTAACCTTGAAATAAAAGAAGGAGAGCTAATATGTTTACTAGGTCCTAGTGGATGTGGAAAAACAACTATATTAAATTTATTAGCGGGTCTATTAGATCCTACAAGTGGAGATATTAAATTTGATAATGAATCTATTATAAATAAGCATCCTAAAGACCGTAATATAGGATTAGTATTTCAAAATTATGCGCTATATCCACATATGACAGTTTTAGAAAATGTTATGTTTCCTTTAACTGTTGGCAACAAAAAGAAGCCAAAAGAAGAAGCTATGAAAATAGCTAAAGAGTATATGAAAATAACCAGCATAGAAGAATTAGCTAACAAAAAACCTGGAGAAATGTCTGGAGGTCAACAGCAAAGAGTTGCGATAACAAGAGCACTTGTTCAAAATCCTAAAATATTACTTTTAGATGAACCACTTAGTAATTTAGATGCAAGACTTAGATTAAAAATAAGGGAAGAGATAAGAAGGCTTGTAAAAGAAATAGGTATTACTACAATATTTGTAACTCATGACCAAGAAGAAGCTTTATCGATAAGTGATAGAATAGTTCTAATGAATCAAGGTATTGTACAACAATTTGATATACCTCAAAATTTATATTTAGAACCAGCAAACTTATTTGTAGCAAAATTTATGGGAAACCCAATTATCAATATTTTTGAAATGCATAAAGAAGGAGATATGCTAGTTGGAAAAGATTTTTCTATAGATTTAAATTTACTTACAAAAAATAGAATAAAAGAAGATTTTAATGAAAGTAAATATATCATTGGTATAAGGGCAGAATATTTTGTTGTAAGTGATAATTCATTATTTAAAGCAAAAATAGAAACTGTTGAATTAATAGGTAAAGATTGTATATTAAATTTTAAAATTAATAATAAAAATGCAAAATCAATTACAGATATAAATCAAGGTATATGTGAAAAAGATGAAGTAGGATTTGATATTGAATATGGAGGCATTTATATATTTAAAGAAGACGGAACGAGGGTTTACTAATGAAGAAGCTAAAATATAGTGCAGAAAATGTACCACATGCATGGTTATACCTATTACCATCTTTAATTATAATCATAATATTTCATGTATATCCATTGATAAAAACATTTATTATATCTTTTCAAAAAGGTACTTTAAATAACTTAGTGTTTAATGGTATTAAAAATTATCAAATAGTATTAAGTGATCCTAAATTTCATAAAGCAATAATCAATACAACTTTGTACGCATTTACAGTAGTGCCAATAGGTGTAATTATTGCAATGATTATAGCATTAACTATTTTTGAAAAAATTAAATATAAAGATATTTTTGAGACTATATTTTTCATACCATACTTAACAAGTATTATAGCTGTAGGGATAGTATTTAGATTTTTACTAAATAAAGATTATGGATTTATAAACTATCTATTAGGATTTATAAATGTGGGGCCAATAAACTTTTTGGACAATCCTAAAATGAGTATGTTTACCTTAATCATATTTGGTATATGGTCAGGTCTTGCATTTAATATAATAATATTAATTTCAGGACTTAGAAATGTAAATGAAAGTTATTATAAGGTTGCAGATATGTTTGGAGCAAGTAAATCAGAGCAATTTTTTAGGATAACTTTACCTCAAATGATACCAATTATTACATTTTTATTGATGGTTAACTTTATAAATGCATTCAAGGTATATGCCCAAGTTTTTGCTATATTTAATGGAAAATCGGGAATCGCAGATAGTGCTACTACAGCAGTATTTTATATTTTTAATAAATTCTACGTTGAATATCGATATGGGCAAGGTATGGCAGCTGCAGTTATATTATTTGTTCTTATACTTATATTTACGTTAATTCAAAACTATGTATTGAAGAAAATATCTAAGTAGGTGAAAATATGGAAAAATTTAATTCAGTTATAGCAAAAATATTTATATTCATTATGGCGATTATAACATTATTTCCATTTGTATATATGATTTTATCAAGCTTAATGACTTTTCAAGAGGCGACTAGTATACCTCCAACATTGTTTCCAAAGTCTTTTCAATGGCAAAACTTTAAAGAGGCAATGAAGCAAGCTCCTTTTGTTAGATATTTCTTTAATACAGTTTTTGTAGCAGGGGTATCAACACTTGGAACATTAATAACATCTGTACTATCAGCATTTGCACTAGTAAAGTTAGAGTTTAAATTTAAAAATATACTATCAATGGCAATGGTTACTTTACTAATGGTGCCATATGAAGTTACAGTATTTACAAATTATCAAACAATAGCACAACTAGGATTATTAGACACATACACAGCTTTAATTGTACCATCACTAGCAAGTGTGTTTTATATATTTTATTTGAGAGGTTATATTTCAAGTATTCCTATATCTTATTATAAAGCAGCTAAAGTTGATGGATGTAGTGACTTAGAATTTATTACAAGAATACTAGTACCCCTTATAAAACCATCATTATTCACAATGGGAATACTTAGCTTTATAGGTGGATGGAACTCTTTCTTATGGCCAATACTTGTAACTAATAGCAAAGAAATGAGATTACTTAGTAATGGATTAAGTGCATTTGCAACAGAAAGTGGAACAAATGTTCAGCTACAAATGGCTGCATCTACAATAGCGATAGTACCTATATTAATAATATATTTAATATTTAGAAAAGAAATAATTAAAGGAGTTGCTAGCAGTGGTATTAAAGGATAAAAAAACAAAAATAACGTTTCATAATGGAATACTAACTATTGGAGGGACAATTATAGAAATTGTCTATGAAGATAGCCATATATTCTTTGATTTTGGAAGTGAATATAATCCAAGTTCTAAGTTTCAACCATCTAATTTACAAGAATTATTAGATGAAAAATTAGTACCTTATTTAAATAACATGTACGACCCAAGTATTCCTCTTAAGGGATATAAATCAAGTGAAGATAATTTTAAAAATACTGCTGTGTTTTTATCACATATGCATTTAGATCATTCAAAAATTATAAATTACTTGAATCCTAATATAGACATATACACATTAGAAGGTACAAAGTCTTTACTTAATACATTAAATGTAAATAATGATTTTCTCTTTCCTCTTTATAATAAAGGAAAATCAAATACTAGGGATATAATTGGAGTAAAAGAAAATGAAATAATTGAAGTAGGAAAAATAAAAGTAAAAGTTATGCCTGTAGACCACGATGCATATGGTGCATGTGGGCTACTTATAAAAACTCCTGATTTAGTTATTTCTTATACAGGAGATATAAGATTACATGGATATAGAGAAAAAGATACTTTACAGTTTTGTAAAGAAAGTGAAAACTGTGATGTTTTATTAATAGAAGGAGTTACAGTTTCATTTAAAGATTTTGATGATGAGAAGGATGAGAATGACGTATGTAATGAAAATGAGCTGATAACAAAAATTAATGAAATTGTAAATAATAATCCTAACAAGCAAATAACATTTAATTATTATATATCTAATATAGAAAGGATTTTAAACATAATAAAAACTAATACAAGAAAGGTTGTATTAGATGCATATTATTCTTATGTTTTAAAAGAAGCTACTGACTATGAATCATATTACTATAAATTAGATGATAAAGATTATGGATTAAATCCAGAATATGAAATTGGTTTTGAAGAGCTATTAAAAGATGAAAGTAAATATATGTGGCAATTAGATAATTTAGCTCTTAAAGATTTTAATGGATTAAAAGAAAATGGAATTTATATTCACTCAAATGCAGTTCCTCTAGGACCATTTGATCCTAGTTATGAACCTTTTGTAAATAGATTTAAAGAAAAAGATATAGAATTTATAGCAGTATCATGTAGTGGACATGCTCATCCAAGAGATTTAATAAAGATAATAGATTTAATTAAACCTAAACTATTAGTTCCAATACACTCTTATAAGCCTGAAAAGCTTTATAACGAGCATGGAGAGAGATTATTACCAAAGAAAAATCAAACAATTTAAAGGAGGCATAAAATAATGAAATTTAAGACTTTAGTACCACTAGTGTTATCACTTAGTTTAATGGTTGGTTGTTCTGGAAAAAAAGAAGATACATTAAGTAATAATGAAGAAATAGTTACGGAGTTAAACAATCCTGTTGAAATTACTTTCTGGCATGCAATGAATGGTGACCAAGAAAAAGCACTACAAGAATTAGCAAATAATTTTACAAAGGAAAATCCTAATATAACTGTAACTCTTCAAAATCAATCTAGTTACCCAGATTTACAGCAAAAAATAACTGCGACAATGGCAAGTCCTAAGGATTTACCAACGTTAACTCAAGCCTATCCTGATTGGCTATTAAATGCAATAGATGAAAACTTAGTAGTTGACTTAAAACCATATATAGAAAATGAAACTATTAAGTTTGATAATTATGATGATATAGTAAAAGGATTTAGAGAAGCATCAACAATAGATGGTAAGATATATGGAATGCCTTTTAATAAATCAACAGAAGTTTTATGGTATAACAAAACATTACTTAACAAATTAAATATAGCTGTACCAACAACATATGAAGAATTTGCAAAGGCATCAAAAGAAATTTATGAAAAAGAGAAAATAGTTGGTGGAGGATTTGATTCATTAAGTAATTACTATACAACATATTTAAAAAATGAAGGTGTAGTATTTAATCAAGATTTAGATCCAACAAGTGATAAATCATTAAAAGCAGTAAATTATTACTTAGATGGAATAAAAGGTGGATATTTTAGAATAGCAGGAACGGACAAATACTTATCTGGACCATTTGGAAATGGAACAGTAGCATTATATGTTGGTTCTAATGCAGGTGAAGCCTTTGTAAAAGAAGGTGTTGGAGATAAATTTGAAATAGGTGTTGCTCCATACCCATCAAAAGAAGTAATGCAACAAGGCACAGATTTATTTGTTTTTTCTAGTGCAAGTGCAGAACAAAAAACTGCAGCATATGAATTTTTAAAATTTTTAACAACAAAAGAAAATCAAATAGCTTGGGCTAAGAAAACTGGATATATTCCTGTTAGAGAAAGTGCTATTACATCAGATGAATATAAAAATTCAGGAAGTTTAATAGCTCCGATTGTAGCTGATGCAACTAGTGATTTATTTACAAATCCAGTTATAAAAGGTATGGATAGTGCATTCCGTGAATCTAATACAGTATTAGAATCAATACTAGCAGATACAAAATCAGATGTTAAAGATAAGTTAGAAACATTTAAATCTACTTTAACATCTATTTGGGAATAAATAAGTAACTAGGGCGTTTTCTTATCTAAAGATAACGCCCTAGTTTTAATTATATAAGAAAGGAATAAAGTTTATGAAAATTGTTATATATCAAACTAGTGATTTACATGGGTATATTTATCCTACAAACTATGTAAAAGATCAACCATTAGGTTTTTTAAAAATTGCTAGTTATATATTAAAGGATGAGAAAAAATTTGATGCATCTTTAAAAGTAGACTGTGGTGATTTAGTTCAAGGTTCCGCACTTACACATTATTTATCTAAACAAAATATAAATGAAAATCCTATAATAAAAGGATTAGAAGCTATAAATTATGATGTTTATGTATTAGGAAATCATGAATTTAATTATGGATTAGATTACTTAAAAAATGCATATAGCTTAGTATCTGATAAGATAATAAATGCTAATATAAAAGGTCTTCCTTTTGATACTAAACCATATAAAATATTTGAATTTGGAAATTTTAAAATAGGATGTATAGGCTTTACAACTTCTTATATACCTAATTGGGAGCAAGAAGTAAATATAAGAAATTTAGATTTTTTAGATCCTGTAAAACAATATAAAAAGTATGAAGAAGAATTAAAAGATAAATGTGATTTTATAATAGTTTGTTATCATGGAGGATTTGAAAAGAGTTTAGATGAAGATATGACTCCAACAGAAGCACTTACAAAAGAGAATCAAGGTAGTGAACTATTAGAAAACTTTAACTCTATAAATATGATATTAAGTGGACACCAGCATCGTGCATTTATAACGAAGATAAAGAATGTAATTTGTTCTCAGCCAATGAATAATGGACAAAGCTTTTCCAAAATCATTATAGACACTGATAATAAGGATATAACTTATGAATTAGTAGATGTTAGTAGTTTAGATAATGAAATAGATAATAAACTAGAAAATATATTTAAAGATACACAAAAAGATTTAGAAGTTTATTTAGATCAAGTTATAGGAGAATTTGATAAAGATATGAAAGTAGATGACATATTTTTAGCAAGATTAAAAGGTCATCCTTTTATAAATTTCTTACATCAAGTTCAGTTAGATGTTTCTGGTGCTGATTTTTCTGCCTTATCTGTATTTGACAGTGCTATAGGATTTTCAAAGAAGATATCTATTAGGGATGTTTTGATAAATTATCCTTACCCAAATACATCAAAGGTACTTTCTATTACAGGAAAGCAATTAAAAAAAGCTATTGAAAAAAGTGCAACTTACTTTGTAATTGAAGATAAAAAAGTAGTAGTAAATAAAGAGTTTCTTGTTCCAAAAGTTCAACATTATAATTATGATACTTATGGTGGTTTAGATTATAAAATAGATTTATCTAGAAATTTTTATGACAGAGTTGTTTATATGAAAAAAAATAATAAGGATATTTCTATGGATGAAGATTATACTATTGTTTTAAATAACTAGAGCTAGCAATACATCTATTTATCCTGCATATGAAGGGTGTAAAGTAGTTAAAGAAATTAATTTAGATATGAGTGAGGTAATTATTGATTATATTCAAAAAATAGAAATTATTGTTAATGAAAAAAATTACTTTATAAAAGCTAATTTTTTGATATTGAATATATATATATTTACATGATATTATATATCAAATAATATATACGAAAATTAGAAGAGGTAAAGAATGAAGTTTATAAGAATAGAAGCAAAAGAAGATCCTTATCATGATGACGCAATGAATATATATATAAATAGTTTCCCTATATTTGAGCGAAGGACAGAAAAGATCAAATAGATGTATTAAAGAATGAAAAATATAAATGTAATGTTGTCTGTGATAATAATAAAGTAATAGGGATATTATTTTATTGGGAAATTAATAGTTATAGGTATATAGAGCATTTTGCAATAGATAAAAATTTAAGAGGAAAAAGTTATGGAAGTAAAATATTAAAAGAATTTTGTGAAGAAAATAAAACTACTATATTAGAAATTGATATGCCAGTAGATGATATATCAATTAAACGATTAAACTTTTATTCTAATTTAGGATTTAAGATACAAGAATTTGAGCATATTCATCCTCCTTATAGAAAAAAATATGATGGACATAGATTGAAAGTAATGAGTTTTGATAAAAATCTATCTAAGGTAGAATATGATGAATTTTGTATATTTTTAAAAAGCGTAGTAATGGAATATTCAGAATTTAATGACTAATATTATGATTAGAATAAGTTATAAGATGAAAGAGGTTAAATATACTTAATGTTGTATTTAAGCCTCTTTTTTAATCATAAGGAAAAAATAAATCTCAAGATAAACTTAATATGAGAAATTAGTTAGAAATATGATAAAATAATATCTTATGAAACTATAAAAAATAATGAGGTAGACATGACATCAAGGAATATTGACCACAAGAATAGAAAAAAGAAAAGATAAAAATAAGTAATATAAAAGATTTTAACAATGCTTTAAAAAAAGAAGGATATAATATAAATCAATTAAATGAAATGAATTATAAGCAAGAACTTGCAAGTATATTTAATGTAGATATAAGTCTAATAAATTATTTGTATCAGTGTATAGATAATTCTAAGGTTACTTATAGAGCAAGGGATGTTAAACATTTTATTGATTATGTGGAAAAAATATTAATATTTGAAAATGAAGATGAAAAGTCAAAGATTAATGAGTTGGAAGAAAAAATAAGCAAAGACTATCTATACTCCAAAGATATAGAATTATTAAAAAAGATGATTCTTTCTAAGCAAAGTAATATAGAAGAAAAGTATGATGATAAAACTCAAGTTAAAACAATATTAATGGATATACCAAAAAATTTAGATTCTAAATATATTAAACCAGAGAAAGGGTCAGTTGAGTATCATCAACATATAAATAGTAATATACCAAGAATGAAAAGATTATTAAGAAATATGAACAAATACATAAAATGTGAAGATGATAAAATTTTTAAAATAAATCAAAGTAATACTCTGCAGGATTCAATAAATATAGCGGTAGTAGAATATGATAATCAAGAATTTAAGGCAATAAGTGGTAGTAATGAAATTGTAGATTATTGTAAAGCACCGCCAATAGATAAGCAATTTTTTAGAAGTAGCAAAGTTAATAAGTTAGGAAAATTAGGCATAGGTTACAATAGAATTAATGACAGTGAAAAAAAGATCTTTGAAGAAATACATAAAAAAATACAATCTAAAGAATTAAGAAACAAAGGAAATCTTACGTTATATAGTAAGTGGGAACCATGCCCAAGTTGTTATTTTGTAATTAATCAGTTTTGTAATGAGCATCCAGATATAAATGTAAAAATAAAATATATTAAAAAATATGGAGAAGTGTAAATAAATTAGAATAAAAATATATTTATTTTTTATTAGATAATTTATTATATGTATTTAGTTTATATTTTATATTTGCATTATAATTCAATTTAAAAAATTGTGTATACATACAATCTAAAATGTATAATAAGGATAGCCTTGTTGAAAATGATGAGATTTTATTGAAATGGTTTTCATTTGAGCTTAGATATAATTGATAAGTTGCATATTTATTAAGAGGGTTTTCATTAGTAGAAGAAATTAAAATAATAGGTGTTTTATTATTTTTTAATATTTCAGCTATATTTTGCATTATAGCACCCCTTCCTTCAAATGATACTATTATTGCAACATGATTTTCATCACTACTAGAAGCTGTTAAACGCTGATGATATTCTTCTATAGGAACATTGATCAATCTTCCTATTTCTTGCATCTGGAACTTAAAATTTTCAGCAAAGTAAATATTACCAGCAGATGTATAAAAGTCTATATGCTTGGAGTCTTTTAACGCATTAGAAATTAAATTTAACTGATTAATATCTATTAAATTTAATGAAGATATAAGGGTTTGTTCATATAGTTCTTTCATCTTTAATATGACTTCATATTGTGTTTCATTTCCGTTAAAAGGATAGTTATAGTCGATTACGTTTTTTTCATTAAGATATTCATTAATAGATGAAGAAACCTGTATTTTTAAATCTGACAAACCTAATAAATCTAGCTTTTGGCATAATCTATAAATTGTTGAAGTTGAAATAAAGCAAGCATCACTAATTTCACTTGCACTCATTTTTATAAAATTCTCAGGATTATTCTGCATATACTTAGCTAATATTTTTTCATTTTCAGTTAAGCTAGTTAATTGATTTAATTTATTAAAAATGTTCATGAAGATCACCTCATGAACATTATACAGTATTTTGTAAAATTTTAGTGTTATAAATTTATCTAATTTAAATATTAATACAATCAAAATAATCACTTAATGCATGAGCAATACCATCATCTTCATTAGATAAAGTTATTTTATTAGATACAGACTTTAAATCATCAACAGCATTATCCATTGCTACTCCTATACCTACGTATTTAATCATAGATATATCATTGTGTCCATCTCCAAAAGCAATCATTTCATCACTTTTGTAACCCATAGGTACTAATACGCTATCTAGTGCCTTAGCTTTATCAATTCCTTTAGCTGTAAATTCAAAGTAGAAAGGTGAGGTAAACATACAACTTAAAATATCTTTAAATGGTTCCATTATTTCTATATAATTTTCTTTAAGGTACTTAGAATCACCAGCAGTTAAAATTTTATTTAAAGGATAGGTGGCAAAGCTAGCTAGATCGTGTTCTTCACATAACTTAAAGTTACCACCACGAGATTCGTACTGAATCACATTAAAAGGTTTACCATCATGTTCTATTTCATTATCAAAAACATTATTTACGTATAAGTAATCTTCTTTATCAATCATAGGCTTAACCTTAAATTTCTTTAGATGTTCTAGTACAGCTTGTCCATGTTCAATGCTAATAGTTTCATTAAATAAAACCTTGTTAGTTTGGCAATAAACAACTTTAGATCCATTAAAAGAAACTAAAAGACCATTATTTTTATCCATTTTCAATTCTTTAGCAAAATCTATTAAGCCAGATGTAGGTCTTCCAGAAGCTAAAACTAATTTTGCTCCTGATTTTTGTGCATTAATTAAAGCATCTTTAGTTTTTTTAGTTATTATTTTTTTATTATTAGTTAATGTTCCATCAACATCCATAATAATCACTTTTATATTATTCATAAAAATTCCCCCTGTCTATTTTAATTATATCGGTATTATTTTATAAATAAATATAATGAATTAAAAATGAATAATATATGTCAAAAACAAATAAGAAAATAAGAAAACAATGAAATAAATTTATCACAGAATAAAATAAACTTAACAAAAGTTAAATTTATAAATCTATATATATATTTATAATGATTATTGAAAAAAATATATATAATATCGAAAAATATACAAAAAGCTTATAATATCGAAAAATATACAAAAAGCTTATAATATGGAAAAAATATTAACAAAATATACTATAAAAGCATAATATATATGGATAGCAGTTAGAAGCTATCAATATATTATGGAGGTAAAATAATGGCTTATTATAGCGATAGAGATAATTATAAAGAGTATAAAAATGATAGAAATAGAGATTATGGATATAAATATGATGATTATGAAGAAAAAGGATATAAACATGGAGAACATGAATGCAATTATAATGATGTAAAAAGATATAAAAATTATAAAGAAGTACAAGGTAAAAAATGTAATATGAGAAAAGATAATTATTATGATAATTACTATACTAGATATAATAACTATTATACAAAAGAATGTAATCATGTAAAAGATTATTATAGAGATGTAAATATATATCATTATAGTCAAGAAACAATATATGAAGGATGTGAATATTTAGGATCAACTACAGTAAAAGATTGTGAAAAAGGATATGGACAAAAAGATGGACAAGACTTCGGTCCAAAATTTGAAAAAGGATATGGAGAAAAATATGAACAAGACTTTGGTCCAAAATTTGAAAAAGAATATGGACAAAAAGATGAATTTGATTGTGGATATAGACCTATGGATAAAGATGATGATAAATTAAAATGGAAAGATATGTGTCCTTGCAAAAAAGGTGGAGCATGGAAGTAGATTAAAATAAAAATCTAGTTTCATAGATTGAATATGTTCATCCTAAACATATAAGCTAAATATAAGTTTGAGTTGAATATTTAAATCTATACATGTCTAAAAAAGTAAAAAAATGAAAAATATATTAACAATATTTATAATAAAGTCATATTATATATGGATAGAAGTTAAAAGCTATCAAATATATATTATTATTATTATGGAGGTAAGACAATGGGTTATTGTTGCGATAGAGATAATTATAAAGAGTATAAAAATAAGGATTATAGATATAATGATTATGAAGAAAAAGGATATAAACATGATGAACATGAATGTAATTATAATGATGTAAAAAGATATAAAAAATATAGAGAAATACAAGGTAAAGAATGTAATATAAGAAAAGATAATTATTATGAAAATTACTACACTAGATATAACAATTATTATGTTAAAGAATGCAACCATGTAAAAGACTATTATAGAGATGTGAATATATATCACTATAGTCAAGAAACAGTATATGAAGGATGCGAATATTTAGGATCAACTACAGTAAAAGGCTGTGAAAAAGAACATGGACAAAAACCTGAATTTGATTGTGGATGTAAGCCTATGGATAAAGATGATGATAAATCAAAATGGAAAGATATGTATCCTTGTAAAAAAGATAAAGCATGGAAATAGATAGTATGAAAATAGATTAATCTAAGAATCTAGTTTCTTAGATTAAAATAAATTAAACCTAACTTATATTTTAAATATAAGCTAGGTTTAATTTTATTATTTAAAAAGCTTTATATATAACAAATACATATTCATTATAAACATAATTTTTAATTTTTAATTTATAAAATTTATTAATAAATTTATAGATAAAAGGTAATTTCAAGAATAAAAGTAAAAATGTACTATAATATAAAGAAAATGATAAGTCTATCAGTTAAAGAGTTAATGTATTAAAACTTATATAATTGGCATATAGAATTTATATTAAAAGGGGGAAATAATATATATGATATCTGTATATAAGAAAGGAGCGTATTTGCTTAAGGGTATGGAGATAGTATCAGAAGAAGATACAGAAAAAGTAAATTCGCTTAAATTAAATTTAAAAAAATATGAAGCTAAAAAAGGTACTATAACATATTCAATTTTAAGTAATCATAATATTTCAGATAACATGGATAGACTTAAGATTAAATTTGATGCTATGGCATCACATGATATAACTTTTGTTGGTATAATTCAGACAGCTAAGGCATCAGGGATGAGGAAATTTCCAATACCATATGTACTTACTAACTGTCACAACTCATTATGTGCAGTAGGGGGGACAATAAATGAAGATGATCACATGTTTGGACTATCAGCAGCTAAAAAATATGGAGGAATATATGTTCCTCCTCATATATCTGTTATTCATCAATATATGAGAGAAATGATGGCAGGATGTGGGAAAATGATTTTAGGTTCTGATAGCCATACTCGTTATGGAGCGCTTGGAACTATGGCTATTGGAGAAGGTGGTGGGGAGCTAGTTAAGCAATTACTATGTAGTACTTACGATATTAGTTACCCAGAAGTAGTAGGGGTATACTTAACTGGAAAGCCACAAAAAGGTGTAGGTCCACAAGATATAGCTTTAGCTATAATAGGTAAAGTATTTAAAAGTGGATATGTTAAAAATAAAGTAATGGAATTTGTAGGTCCTGGAATATCTAATCTTTCTGTTGATTTTAGAAATGGAATAGATGTTATGACAACAGAAACTACTTGTTTAACTTCTATATGGAGAACCGATGAAGAGGTTAGAATGTACTTAAAAGTTCATAATAGAGAAGAAGATTATGCTGAGTTAAATCCAGATGAAGTAGCTTATTATGATGGAATGATATACGTAGATTTAAGTATTATAAAACCAATGATAGCATTACCATTTCATCCGAGTAATGTTTATGAAATAGACTACTTAAATAATAATTTAAAAACAGTATTAAAAGAAATAGAAGAAGAAGCAAATAAATTATTTGATAACCAAGAAATTGAATTTAATTTAAAAGATAAAATAGTAGATGGTAAGTTAAGAGTAGATCAAGGAATAATTGCAGGTTGTGCTGGTGGAACATATAGTAATATAATGGAAGCTTCAAAAATAATAAAGAATAAAAGTTGCGGAAATGGAGAATTTTCTTTATCAATATATCCATCATCGCAACCTATTATGTCAGAGCTTATCAAAAGTGGAGCTGCAATAGAACTTATAAATTCAGGGGTAATAATAAAAACTGCTTTCTGTGGACCTTGTTTTGGAGCCGGGGATACTCCAGCGAATGGGTCATTTAGTATAAGACACACAACAAGAAATTTTCCAAATCGAGAAGGTTCAAAGCCAGGAAACAATCAGTTATCATATGTTGCATTAATGGATGCAAGAAGTATAGCGTCAACTGCAGCTAATGGAAGAATATTAACACCAGCTACTGATTTTGATATAGATTACTTAGATAATTATAGTTATGAATTTAATCAAATATCATATCTAAATAGAGTTTATGATGGATACAGTAAACCTAATAAAGAAGCTAAGTTAGTATATGGTCCTAATATAAAAGATTGGCCTAAAATGAGTAAACTTACAGACAATATATTATTAAAAGTTTGTTCTAAAATAATGGATGAAGTAACAACTACGGATGAGTTAATACCCTCAGGAGAGACATCTGCATTTAGGTCTAATCCCCTAGGTCTAGCAGAGTTTACACTATCAAGAAGAGATGAGAGGTATGTACCAAGAGCAAAAGAAATATATGAAGTAGAAAAGTATAGAATAAATGGCGGAAATCCTATAGAAAAGGATTTTGATTTGGCTGAAGCTTATAAGAAGATAAAATCAATAGATAATTTCAGTAATATAAATATTGAAGATATAGAAATAGGAAGCGTTATTTACTGTAACAAACCAGGTGATGGTTCAGCTCGTGAGCAAGCAGCAAGTTGTCAAAGAGTTATAGGTGGGCTCGCTAATATTTGTAAAGAATATGCAACTAAGCGTTATAGATCTAATGTTATAAATTGGGGAATGATACCATTTCAAACTAATGAAGAACCAGAGTTTAATATAGGGGATTATATATTTGTTCCTAACATAAGGCAATTACTAGATAAAGATATGGAGAATATAAAGGCTTATGTAATAGGAAATGAAGTAAAAGAAATAAACTTATATATATCTAATATGACATATGAAGAAAGAGAAATAATTAAGGCAGGATCTCTAATAAATTACAATAGAAGTCGTAACTTAGATACAGTTAAGGCACAGCATATTTAATCTTGATATGGAAGTTATTGAAATGGTGAATTTATAATAAATTCACCATTTTTTAATACAAATTTAATAGATAAGTAACATACTGTGCTAAAGCTTTCTTGATATACAGTGTACAGAGAATTTAATTTAAAAGAATTTAAATAATATATAATTTATTACAAAATAGGAAGAATATAAATAATGTAAGAAGTATGGATTATAGGAGGAAATAATGATTAAATTAAAAAATCAATTTTTATTAGCTACATATATAATGATATTTCTCTTGTTTATTATAAAGCCAGCGCTTGTACCAAGTATAATAAGTAGGATAATAATTGCATTTAAACCATTTATAATCGGTGGAGTAATCGCATTTTTAATAAATATACCAATGAAAATTATAGAAGAAAAATTAGTAAAACCACTTCTGAAAAGTCATAAGAAATATGAAAATTTATCAAGAACAATAGCGTTGGCATTAACTTTAATATTAATTTGTCTGGTAATAGCTGCGTTTATAAATTATATAGCGCCTCAACTTATAGAGAGTGTAACTACTTTAACTAATAGCATACCAGATTATATAAGTTCAGTTCAAAGTTTTATAATGGAAAAATCAGATAAATTAAATATATTTAATGATATTAAGATAGATATTCCTTCAATGGTTCAGAAGTCGATGTCTTATATTGGTAACTTAATGAATATGTTTATATCGAATTTATTTAACTTTACACTTGGTATTACAAATTTGTTTATTAATTTTTTCTTAGGAATAATAATAGCTATGTATATATTGCTTACTAAAGATACCCTTGCATTACAATTCAAAAAAGTTATATATGCATTTTTTAGTGAAAAAGTATGTGAGAAAATTATGTATATTTTAAAGTTAGCTAATCGTAAATTCTCTAAATTTATTTTAGGTCAATCTACAGATGGATTAATTCTTGGAACTATATTTTTTATAGTATTTTCATTTGTAAAAATACCGTATGCATTACTTATAAGCATAATGATACCTATACTTAATTTTATACCCATATTTGGTACATATGTAGGTATTTTGATATCAGCATTTATTATACTTATGGTAAAGCCTTCAGCAGTTATATTATTTTTAGTACTTATCATAAGTATTCAGCAGTTAGATGGAAAATTTGTATATCCAATAGTTGTTGGTAATTCTTTAGGACTTCCTTCGTTATGGATATTATTTGCAATTATAGTTGGAGGAAATTTATTTGGAGTTATAGGTATGATAATAGGCATGCCTCTTGTAAGTGTTATTTATGAGTTATTTGGAGATTATGTAAATAAGAGAATTAAGCATAAAAAGTAGTTATAAAATAAAAAAGTTATGATTTAAAATTAATAAAATCATGACTTTTTTATTTTAAACATTCCTAAAATATAAACTCCTAGTAGATGTAATTATGTTAATAAAATATAATGAATAAAACTTATAATAAAAGTATCATTAGAAAAATGATTTTCATATATTATAATAGGCTCAAATATGCCTAATTTTGCTACCTTTAATTAAAACTTATAGAAATAATACCAAATATATGGAGGTATAAATATTTGAATATAACAACTAATTTTTTAACTATAAATAAATATTCAAGACCAGGGACTAAGAGAAGTAAAACTACAAAAATAGCATGGCACTATGTTGCAAATCCTGGAAGTAGCGCATCAGCTAATAGAAATTATTTTCAAAATAGTAAGGTATATGCTAGTTCTCACTATATACTAGGATTAAAAGGAGAAATACTTTATATAGTTCCAGATGATGAGATAGCTTACACAACTAATAGTGCAAATAGCTATAGTATAGGTATAGAATGTTGCCATCCTACAAGTGATGGGCATTATAATGATGCTACTTATAACTCAATGGTAGAATTAGGTGCTTATTTATGTGAAAAATATAATCTAGACCCAACTGATGATATGATTAGACATTATGATATAACAAGAAAAATTTGTCCAAAATGGTTTGTAGATAATCCAAATGCTTGGATTAAGTTTAAAAATGATGTTAAAAATAAAATGAATAGAAGTACTTCAGATGATGATAATGGTAACATAATTCATATCTCACCTAATACAAAATCTGATTGGGTTAAAGAGTTACAAACTTATTTAAACAATGCTTATAGTGCAAAACTAAATGTTGATGGTTATGTAGGTCCGAAAACTTATGCAGCCGTAAAAAATAGAGTTGTAGGAAAAGGATATATAACGAAAGGAACTCTTGTATCTTTATTACAAGAAGCTTTAGGAGATTTAGATATAGATGGAAGTTGTGGACCTAAAACTATTGCTAGAATAAAAGAATATCAAAAAAATAATGGATTAGCTATAGATGGACTTTTTGGCCCTGACAGCTGGAAAAAATTGTTTAATATGTAATATAAATTTGTAGTATATAAGTAATAAAAAGAGAATCTATATTAAGATATAGATTCTCTTTTTATTGATTAAAAATAGATATTATGGTATATCTATTGAAGAGTATATATATTTATTAAGATATATTAAAAAGGAGAATTAGTATGAAGTTTAGGAGAGCAATTAATGAAGATGTGTTTGGTATAATGAATATTATCAATCAAGCTCAAGTTTATTTTAAAGAACAAGGGATAGATCAATGGCAAAACAACTATCCTAATATTGAAACTATAAATAATGATATTGAAAATGAATATAGTTATGTATTATTAAAAGATAATGAAATTGTAGCTACAGCAGCTATTTCTTTTGATGGAGAAAGTACATATGATTCTATTTATGATGGTGAGTGGTTAAGTAATGACGATTATGCTGTTATTCATAGAGTAGCAGTAGATAATGCCTATAAAGGATTAGGTTTATTATCTGAAATTATTAGATATGTAGAGAAAATTTGTTTAGACAAAGGAATTAATAGTATAAGGATAGATACACATGAGGAAAATATATCAATGCAAAGATCACTTAATAAAAATAGATTTAAGTATTGTGGATTGGTACTTTTAGACGATGGAAGTAAAAGAATAGCTTTTGAGAAGATTCTAAGTATATAATATAAAGAAATAATAAAATTTAATTTATTCATAGTTAAATAGAAGTCGGATACTATTGTTATGAGTGTAGTTAAGCTTGTGAGAACACAATCTTAACTACACTTTTTTATAACTTTAAATAAATTTCATAGAATAAGAATTAGAAATGTATGACAGTATAGAATTTATATTATTTTAGGTAAAAATAATATAATAATTAAGTAAATATATAGTAAAATATACTATAATTTATAAAAGGGGGGATAAATAAAATATGAGATGCACAACTTGTAAAAATAGATTAGATGAAGATGCTAAATACTGTAATAATTGCGGACAAGATATAAATTATACAATGATAAATAAAAATGAGTATATGTTAAAAGCTATAATAATAATACTTATAATTACAATATTAAGTATGACATTTACTATATTAAAAATTATAGAATATATGAAAACATCAGAAGATAATATTAGTAATAGTCAAAAGAGTCAATTTATAGAAGAGAGTAGCCAAGAAGAACAAAATCAAAAAAATTCTCAACATATAACTAATTTAGTAAGCACACAAAGAATTGAACAAATTAAAGATACACATATATCACAAGAAGAAGCGTTAGAAATTTGTAAACAAAAGTTAAGTAATATAATGGATACTACCTATTTTAATATAGGAACGGATGAATCTGGACTTAATAGTATTATAGAATTAAATGGATCAAAATATTATTGTGTATATATAATTAATTCAGATGAAGATATAGATTTTAGATTTTGTATAGATAGTATAACAAAAGAAGTATATTATTCAAATGAAGATAATTTTGATATTTTAATTCCTATAGAAGAATATATAGAGGAATGTAAAAAAGAAATAATCTAGAATATATAAAAGAAGAATATTTAAATAGAATTTATATAATAAGTAATGAAGAAGAAAGTGCTTTAGAAAAATTTAACAGTGGGCTAAGTAGTAAAGAGTATGGAGATATATTATATTCATTATATCAAAAATATGACTTAGTTTTAAATGAAATATATAATGATTTAGAAATATATTTACCTAGTGAAAAAATAAAAATTTTAAAAGATGAAAAAATAAAATGGATTAGTGAAAAAGAAGAAAAGTTAAATATAGAACATAGTGATTTAGAAGATAATTTAAGTTATATAGAAGTTAATGAAATGTTATGTAGTTTAACAAAAGAACGATGTTATGAATTAATTGAATGTATAGAATAATATAGTATACTTCCTTTTATTTAAAAATGAATAAATTCAAAGGGTTATAGGAGATAATAATAAAAGAATTTACCATAAATAGGAGGAAATAAAATGAACTTATTAAAAGATAGCATTACAAAAGTTAATTTAATGAGAGCTTTTGCAGGAGAAAGTCAAGCTAGAAATAGATACACTTTTGGAGCATCACAAGCTAAACAAGATAAATTAACTTTAATAGAGCAGGCATTTTTATATACTGCAGATCAAGAAAGGGCACATGCAAAAGTATTTTTTAACCATCTTAAGGAACTTTCTGGAGGAACTATACACATAGATGGAGGGTATCCTGTAGAGGTTTTTGATAATATAGTTCAGACACTAAGAGCTGCTCAACATGATGAATATCAAGAATATGAAGAGATTTATAAAAACTTCGCAAATACAGCTAGAGAAGAAGGTTTTATAGCTGTTGCTAATAGCTTTGAGCAAATATCTCAAATTGAAAAAACTCATGGAGATAGGTTTGGGGATTTTGCCCAAAAGATTGAAAGTGGAACATTATTTAAAAGTGATAAAGAAGAGCAATGGATTTGTTTAAATTGTGGTCATATTCATACTAGTAAAGAAGCACCTAAATCATGTCCTGTATGTCAACATCCACAAGGATATTTTATATTATATTCAAAATCACCTTTTGAAAACTAGAAAATAGTGACTTTGAAATAAAATACATAAATTTATAACTATTTTAAATATTTAACTTGAGATTGATATAAAAAAGAACTAGGTAGTTAGAATACTTAGTTCTTTTTTATATCAATTTTCATTTAATGAGTTTGTAAGATAAAGTATAATATTATATACTTTATAAATAAATATAACATATGGAGTGAAATTTACTTTTGAATAGTATAATATGTGAACGTAGAATATATCAAGATAATAACAAAGTGCACACTCATCCATATGGACAGTTGATTTTACCTATTAACGGAAATATTAATATAGAAACTAACTAAAAATTCTTAAGTATAGGAAATGAATCTATATTTTTTCTTCCTCCAAATTGTGAACACTTGTTTAATGCTAATAAAATTAATGAATTTTTAGTTCTTGATATACCGACTAATTATCTAAAAAAATGTGATATGAATAAAATAGATGGAGGTAAAGAGATTATATTTGATGATAAGTGGAAATCAATAAAGCATCTATTTTTTAGTGAGTCTCAAAAAAAGAAAAGCTCTTCTTCTATAAATAATTTATTCATGTATTGTTATGAAATGATAATTAATGAAAATGAATTTAAGTCTATTAAATATATAAATGAACATTATGCAAAAAATATTTCAATTAAAATAATATAGCAAAGTATAAAAAGTTGTATAAATATTTATTAACTTATCAATATATGTACAACTTTTTATGTTTTATCCATATTCCTAGTAGGAATATGGATAAAACATAAAATAAAAAACTAATTATAAAAATTAAAATTCAATAATCAATTATAAATAATCACCATGGTTTAGACCAAGGTGCATAGTAATACTCTTCATTCCAAACAAGGTCTGTACTTACTCTAAATAATCCACCAGAATAAAAAATATTAATTACTTCTATATTATTTGCTAAGTCTGTATTTAAAATGACATTATAATCATCAACTTTAAATACAGTATCATTACCAGTAGGCTCATCCAGAGATACATAAAATATAGGTCCATATCATGAACTAATTTGTTGAATATAAACCATAAAATATTTTTCTATAAGATTATAATTATTAAACATATCATCTAGATTAGACTTGGCTGGATCAGTTATATTTATAATCATAATTATTCTCCTTATGTTTTGACATATAAGTATTTTACCAAATGAAAGTAATTTTTAACCTAATAAAAAATGAACTTGTTCTTAAGCGAAATATAGTAAGAAGTAGTGTAATATAAAAGTTTTTATAAGAATATATTATTACATACAAAGTTAAGTTAAATAAGTGAGGATTTTTATATGTGGAAGAATATACTTGTCATTACAGGTAGCCCAAGGAAAAAGGGCAATAGTGATCTAGTTGCAGATGCATTTATATCAGGTGCTAGAAAAGTTGGTCATATTGTAAAAAAAGAGCAAGCAGCTTTTCTTAATATAAAACCATGTCAATCATGTAGACAATGTTTTCAAAATAAAAAAGCATTTTGTATGGATGATGATTTTAATAAAATAGCACCATTAATAGAAGATGCAGATATAGTAGTATTTTCAACTCCACTTTATTGGTTTTCATTTCCATCACAACTTAAAATGTTAATAGATAAGTTTTATCCATTTTCTATAGGGAAAAGAAGTTTAAAAGGGAAAGAATGCGCAATATTAGTATGTGGAGAAGACATTAATGATAGTGCTTTTGATGGTATATTGGACTCATATGATTTAATAGTTGATTATTTAAATTGGATGGATATAGGAAAGCTATATTTTAAGGGATTAAATGAAAAAGGTGATATAAAAAATACTGAAGGTTTAAAAAATAGCTGAAGAATTTGGAATGAGTGTATAATTTATATAGTAAACGTATATTTATTTAAATTAATTATTAAAAGTTGATTTAATCCTATGTTTAGACAATTTTCGCACCGATGTTATGATAAAATTGTAATGAGTTATGAATAAAATAATAAGTAACAATATTAAAGAGGGAGAATTGTCATTTAGGGAGAAGTCAAATATGCATTTATTTAGATTGAAGGGTTTATTAGCTTTATGTTTATTAATTTGGATAATTACAAGAATTATAATATTAATGAATAAAAGTAAAAATAAGATTAGAATTAGAATATGGGAAGAAGTTTTGACAAGTATATTTACAATATATATATTTATACTTGTAAGAATTACTATTTCACATATACATACTGGAGTAAATATATTAATTTATCACCATTTATCATATATTTATGTATAAAGTATGAAAATAGAAGAAGTTTAAAAAAGTCTATTTCAACATCTTTTCTAATATCATTCACAATAGAACTAAGTAAGTTAGTTATTAATATTTTGTATATATCAAATTTAAAAATCTTTTATCCAGAAGATTTAATACTAAATATACTAGGTGGATCTATAGGTTGGTTTGCTTTTAATATTTTATATAAGGAAAAATAAAGAATATAATAGAGAGAGTATATATAAATGAAAAAAAACCTATTATTAATGCTTAGATATAATTAAATACCTAAATATAAACAAAATGGTTAACAAGTTAACTATTTTAAAGGAGGGTATATGCAAGATTATATTATTGAGATGGCACAGATAATAAAAAACTTAACTGAAGGCATTGGAGAAGAAGAACTTAAAATTTTCACTAAAGTTTTATAGAAATGAGTAGTAATTTTATAAAAGAAGGAGAAATATAAATATGTTATTTTCATTGTTAATATATACTATAGCAGGACTTGCAAGACTTTCTGCAGCTGTTATAATAACACCAATGATTACTACAATTTTAGGATTTAATGCATATGAAGCAATAGGAATAGCATTAGTTAGTGATGTGCTAGCATCAGCCGTATCAGCATATACTTATTATAAGAATAAAAATATAGATATAAAAAATGGCATAGTTATGCTTGTAACTACACTAATATTTACAGCAATAGGTAGTTACCTAGCCTCACTAGTCCCTCAAAAAAACATTAGGTAATTTTTCTATATATATGACATTACTTTTAGGTATAAAATTTATAGTTAAACCAGTTATAAAAGCAGACATAGTTGAAGAAATTATCTATATCATCAGAAAATGTTAGTATAAAAGTGGATATTAAAAATAAAAAATATATAAAATCAGCAATATCAGGATGTATAGTAGGATTTATTTGTGGATTTATAGGTGCTGATGGAGGAATGATGATGTTAATCATCTTAACTAGTATCTTAGGGTCTAATT
This sequence comes from Romboutsia sp. Marseille-P6047, assembly GCF_900604535.1. Classification (NCBI taxonomy): domain Bacteria; kingdom Bacillati; phylum Bacillota; class Clostridia; order Peptostreptococcales; family Peptostreptococcaceae; genus Romboutsia; species Romboutsia sp. Marseille-P6047. Next base: position 50,375 of record NZ_UWOT01000006.1, on the reverse strand, counting down.
TAAAACAGCTGTAGGCACAAGTGTGTTCATAATGTCGTTTACTGCATTTACAGGAGCCGCTAGCCATATGGTTATTTGAGGATTAGGTGATAGTATAGCTCTTATAACTTGTGTAATAGCTACTTTACTTGGTGTATGGGTAACATCTAAGTTTGCTAATAAAGCTACTCAAGAAAAACTTAATAGTGTAACGGGAATAGTTTTAGTAGTATTAGGTATATTAATGTTAGGAATAAAATTCTTTGGATAAAAAATAGCCTTGTATATTTTTACAAGGCTATTTTGTCGTTTTAATAAATAATGAATAATAAGTAACTGTTATTACTAGATATATTAACCAAGCAGTTTTATATCCATAAGATGTATCTGCTATTAATCCAGATAAAAATGGTCCAATAGAAGCACCTATTGTCATAAACATATTAGCTATACCGAATATAACAGAGTAGTTATCATCAGAAAAAATTTTACTCACACCAAATGCTGGCCAAATAGAAGATATACACATAGTCATTCCATAGAATATTGCAAACAAATAAGCAAATATAGGTTTATTAGCAATAAGTAAAAATATTATACTTATAATAGTTATGATACCAAGACCAGTTAATACTTTTCTAGTTTTAAATTTATCAAATAATATTCCTCCAATTATATTTGCAATAAGTCCAACTACTGCTAAAATTGAACCTATATTAGCATTGAAATTAAGTGGATAACCTAAAATAGATAAGTAAGATTGTATATGTTGCTTAATTCCAGCAAAACTTATTCCCATTAAAAAAAGTCCTATTGTAAAAGACCAAAAACTTGGAGTTTGAGATATCTCTTTAAAATTTAAATTTTTATTATTTAAATTATCATCATAATCATTTCCTAATTCTTTAGCCTTTATATAAGCATGAGAAGGTCTTCTTGCTATAAATAAACTAATTATAAGAGATACTACTAAAACGACTGATCCTAATAATAGGTAAACTAATCTATAATTATAATTTTCTAATATTCTAGATACAAATTGCATCCAAAAAAATGTACCTGTACCAATTCCAGCAAAAACTATACCCATTATAGAACCTTTTTTATGAGGTTCAAACCAATCAGATATCATTGTAGAAATTGGTATTGTTGTTAATCCACATACTCCTATAGAAACAATTATCCCAATAAGATAAAAGTTAAATATACTATTGGCAAAACCGTATAATATATATCCACCTCCTGCTAATAGAGAAGATAGAGTCATTATAATTTTTATATTAACTTTATTTAGTAAAGTACCAATTACTGGTGAACATATAGAAATTGTTATGGCATTAATTGTAAATAAAAAAGAGTATTCACTTATAGTAAATCCTCGAGCATGTGTAACTGGAGCTATAAGTATAGTACTTACACTATTGATTATACTAAAAGTAGTCGCCATTAATATAAATCCTGATACTTCAATTACATATTTATAATTACTATTATTATTAGTCATAGAATTCTTCCTTTCAAAAATAACTTATGTATATTTATAATTCCCCAAGCTTAATAAAAAATGTAAAATATAAAATTTGATTATTGGAAAATATATATTTGTGTAAAAAATAAGCAATAGGAGTGAGAACATGACAAATATCACACTAAAAGATATACAAGATGCAAAAAAAGTTATACAAGGTATTGTAAAAAAGACTGATATACTAGAAAGTGTAAAACTAAGCAATATGACAAATGCTAATATTTATTATAAATGCGAAAATTTACAAAAAACTGGTTCATTTAAATTAAGAGGTGCCTGTAATAAAATAGCTAATTTAACAGAAGAAGAAAAAGCCAATGGAGTTATAGCATCAAGCGCTGGAAACCATGCTCAAGGTGTAGCATTAGGTGCAACAATGAATGGGATTGATGCAACAATAGTAATGCCATCAACTGCGCCACTTGCAAAAGTAACAGCAACTAAAGGATACGGAGCAAAAGTTGTTTTAGATGGATTAGTATATGATGATGCTTATGCAAAGGCTGTTGAAATACAAAAAGAAACTGGAGCAACATTTTTACATCCATTTAATGATAAATATGTCATAGCTGGTCAAGGTACCATAGGACTTGAAATATTTGAACAATTGGATTATAAAGTTGATACTATAATATGTCCAATTGGAGGTGGCGGTCTTATTTCAGGAGTAGCTATAGCTAGTAAAGCTCTTAATCCTAATGTTAAAATAATAGGGGTACAAACAGCAAATATACCTTCTATGCATGAATCCATAAAACATGGAAAAGTAACTACTGCTTTCAAATCAACATCAATTGCAGATGGTATATCAGTTAAGACTGTAGGAGATATTACTTTTGAAATAGCAAAAGATTTAGTAGACGAAGTTATATTAGTAGAAGAAGATGAAATATCACAAGCACTATTATTTTTAATGGAAAATCAAAAGGTAATTGCAGAAGGATCTGGAGCTGTAACAACTGCTGCAATACTGAGTGGTAAGTATAAACCTAAAGAAAATGAAAATGTAGTATGTATAATATCTGGTGGTAATATAGATGTTAATACTCTTCAAAAGATAATTTCTATTGGACTTACTAAAAGTGGTAGAAGATATTCATTTGAAACTGCTATACAAGATAGACCTGGTGGATTAGCAGAGCTAAGTAAAATAATAAGTGCCCTTGATGGTAATATAATTACAGCAAATTTATCTTCAACAGGAGATATAGGTAAGTTAAATGCTAAAATGACAATAGAAACATTTAATCATGAACATATAGCTAAAATAAAAAAAGCTATAAAAGATGCTGGATTTGAAATAATGTAAATTTCAATAATATAAATTTAGGTTATTGAATATAGTATTAAGAGCAATCATAATTTTTATGTATTGCTCTTTTTATATTTAATAAAAGAATTAAAAAAGAATAATAAATAAGTAACAATAAATAAGGAGGGATAGTAAAATGAAAAACTTAAAACTAGACCATGATGAAATGACTTTATTAAAGGAAATAGTACATAAATATAGTAAAGAATCAGAAGATAAATACTATAGACTTATAAATACATCTATAACTGAAGAAGAGAACAAAACACATGCTACAGAGAAAAAAATACTAGATAAATTAATAAGTAAATTAGATAAAAAGTAATAAAAAAGGATTCTCCTTTTAGAGAATTCTTTTTTATTACTTTTTATCATGTTTACAATATAAATAATATTTATAAAAAATACAGAAATTAAAATAATAATAACATACTTTGAAACTATGTTATTATATATTAAAAGTACAATAAAGTTTGGAAAGAGGGAATAAAGATGGAAAAAGCAAATATAAATTGGGGTGAACTAGGTTTTAATTACCAAAAAGTAGATAAAATATATGTATCTTATTGGAAAGATGGTAAATGGGATGAAGGATCACTTCAAGATGATGATAAAATATCTATAAGTGTAAGTGCTACATCTCTTCACTATGGACAACAATGTTTTGAAGGACTAAAAGCATATACAACTAAATCTGGAAATATACAGTTATTTAGACCAGATATGAATGCTAAAAGACTACAAAATAGCTGTAAAAGAATATTAATGCCGGAAGTTCCTATAGATAAGTTTATAGATGCATGTCTTAAAGTTGTAGAAGCTAATGAGAAATATGTTCCACCTTATGGGACTGGAGCAACGTTTTATTTAAGACCATTTGTTATAGGTACAGGTGATAATATAGGAGCAGGACCAGCGCCAGAATACATATTCTGTGTATTTGGTATACCTGTAGGTCCTTATTTTAAGGGTGGATTTAATCCGGTAAAAATGACTACTGCTAAATTTGATAGAGCAGCGCCTTATGGAACTGGTGGAGTAAAAGTAGGAGGAAATTATGCTTGTGGAATGCTACCTCATCAAATAGCTGTAAATGATGGATTCGCAGATTGCATATATCTAGATCCAGAAACTCACACAACTATTGAAGAAGCTGGAACATCTAACTTCTTTGGTATAACTAAAGATAATAAATTTATAACGCCAGATTCACCATCAATTCTACCAAGTATAACTAGAAATTCATTACTTACAGTAGCTAGAGATTATTTAGGAATGGAAGCTATAGAAGGTGAAATAAAAATAGATGATATAGATATGTTTGAAGAGGTTGGAGCTTGTGGAACGGCAGCTGTTATAACACCAATAGGAAGTATAACTTATAATGGTAAAAAGCGTATATTCCATAGTGAAGAAGAGGCCGGACCAAAGATTACTAAATTATATAATACTTTATATGGAATACAATTTGGAGATATTGAAGCACCAGAAGGATGGATAGTAAAATTACAAAAACAATGTGCTAAGTAATAAATTTATTAAACTAAAAGATGCTAAAATATTTTAGCATCTTTTTTGTTTTAAATATTAAATTATTTGGTATAATATGTAATAATAATATTAATATAGGAGAAAATTTTATGTTAGAAGCGGGAATAAAAGCACCAGATTTTAAACTACAAGATAAAGAAGGAAACTTAATAAGTTTATCAGATTTTAAAAATAAAAAAGTAGTACTATATTTTTATCCAAGAGATAATACTCCAGGATGTACTAAGCAAGCTTGTTCATTTAGAGATAATTATGATGAATTTAAAAATAAGGATGTAGTAGTAATAGGTATTAGTAAAGACAGTATAAAATCTCATGAAAAGTTTGCAACTAAGCATGAGTTACCATTTATTTTATTATCAGATCCAGAACTTGAAGCTATAAAAGAATATGATGTATGGAAAGAAAAAAAACTATATGGAAAAGTAAGTATGGGAGTAGTAAGAACAACATATATAATTGATGAAAACGGAATTATAGAAAAAGTTTATGATAAGGTTAAAACAGATAAAAATGTAAGTGAAATACTTGAATATCTAAGATAATGTAAAAAATGTAGTTACTTATATAAAAATAAGTAACTACATTTTTTTATTTTAAAGATTCTAATGCTTTATCATAATTAGGTTCTTCAGTTATTTCATTTAAATATTCTATATAAGTTATTTTATTATTTTCGTCTACAACAAATACGGCTCTAGATAAAAGACCTAATTCATTTATGTAAACGCCATATTTTTTACCAAAATCTCTATATTTATAATCAGATAAAGTTTTCACTTTATCAATACCAGCACCACCGCACCATCTACCTTGAGCAAATGGTAAGTCCATAGATATAGTGTATATAGTTACATTATTAAGCTTGCTTGCTTCAGTGTTAAACTTTCTAACCTCAGTATCACATACTGGAGTATCTAATGATGGAACTGTTAAAAAAACTTTTTTACCTTTTGTATCATTTAATTTAAAATCATTTAAATCATTATCAGTAACTGTAAAGTCAGGAGCAGTATCTCCTACCTTAACTTGTGTACCATGTAATGTTAGTGGTGAACCTTGAAATGTAACCTTCATGTATTTATACCTCCTATTATTTAATACCATACTATTATTCCTATTTTATATATTTTTTATTTCTTAAATATATTATCAAAGTTAAAATTCTTATTAGAAGCACAAGATAATAAAAATGAAATACTATTTATATGATAATTAAAAATAGAGTTGTAACAAGTAGTATTTTCTTTAGATGGATTTTTTTCTAATAAATATAATCCATGAGTATGATGAAGTATTTGCTCACAAATATAAAAATATAAGTGAATTTGTTTTAAATCGATATCTCCATTTGAGTAAGTTACTTCATCTATAAGTTGAGTATAGTAATTTTCTAGGTTATAAAACTCATTTTTGTATTTAGAGTATGATGAAAAATCTTTTTTTTCTAACATAGTGTAAACTAAAGAAATACAATCATCATGCGTTAAATTGAACGAATTAAATAAATACTTTAAATATTTTTTACGGCTTATACCATAATTAACTAACAACGCAATTAAAATACCTACCATAGTATCAAATGTACGCATTATAGAATAGTGCAGTGGATTACTTTTACCAATACCTATAATAATTGCAGCAAAAGTAACTGAAGCTATTCCTGCTGAATCTGAAATCCCAATTAATGTACAAAGATGTATTATAAAAATAACTCCAAGTGAAGAACTAATAATGTTGCTTTTTATGAATAAAGCAAATGCATATCCGACTAAACCACCTAATAAAGTTCCGATAATTCTAGAGTATGCTTCTGAAACAGAACTTTTCATTGTATTCTTTATAGAAAATATACATACGGAAACAGTGTACACTGGTGTTTCTATAATTCCATACTTTCCTGCTAATGTAGCCAGAAATACTGCTATTCCAGTTTTAATAGTCCTTAATCCAATCTTTTTCATAAAAGGCCTCTCTAAAATTTGATAATATATGCTTTAATTACAGTAAAAGTAGCTCATTAAATAAAGACCTATCTCTTTAATTTAGAGATAGGTCTTTATTTATTTACATATAAAAGTATCGCAACATGCATTATTTAAATTAATATGAACACTAGTAGCTGTACAAATATAATCACTATTATAAGTACATTTTTTTGCTTTACATTTTATATCACTAGATGTAGTAAAAGTATTACTAGTATTATTGCTAAAACTTCTATTAGAATCCTCAGGTGTAAAAGTAGCACAAGTAGTATTTTTTGTAGATGTTGCATCACTTCCTAATATTTCTATGCTGCCTGCATAACAAGTTCCTGATGTATTATAAACACAATTATGTACTGAACAATTTAAAGTCATAATATTTACCTCCATAAATTAATCTATACTTTATTATTTCTAAAAAATTTTCCAATTATACTATAAAATATGTATATATATATTACTATATAGATATATACATATTTTATAGGAGGGAATATATGAATATATTGCAAAACAAAAATTTAATAGTAGAATCTAACTGTTCTGGTGCAGAAATTACTAGAATATATTCTAAAAAAAGTAAAAGGGATATATTATGGTGTGGTGATAATACATATTGGGGAAGACGCTCACCAATATTATTTCCTATAGTAGGAAGATTAAAGGATAATAAGACAATTATTGAGGATAATATATATTATATGAATCAGCATGGGTTTGCAAGAGATATGAACTTTAAAATAATTGAAGAAAGTGAAAATTCTATATCATATCAGTTAATTTCAAGTAATGAAACCAAATCTATGTATCCTTATTCATTTGAATTAACAATTAAATATACCTTAATTGATTCTACTATAGAAGTAGAGTGGACAGTTAATAATAGTGACACTAAAGATATATACTTCTCAATAGGTGCACATCCTGCATTTAATATTCCTATGAGTGATAATGAAGCTATTGAAGACTATTATCTAAAATTAATATGTAGAGATGGAGTAGAAAATATTACTCTAAATGGTCCATATTATGAAACTATAAAAAATATAGATAATATAGACATTATAAATTTAAATCCAAATCTATTTAAAAACGATGCTTTAATTTATACTAACATAGATAAAGTCTCTATTTTTAATAAGGAAAATAAAGAGTGCTTAAATGTGGAACTTAAAGAATTTCCATTAGTAGGTATATGGAGTCCTTTTAATGATGGTAGTATTGCTCCATTTATTTGTATAGAACCTTGGTATGGTTTAGCTGATAATATTAATACTGACTACCAATTTAATAAAAAAGCATTCATAAATAAATTAGAAGTTAATAAAATACTTAATACTTCTTATAAAATAAATATTTTCTAATAAAATAAAAGACACCTACTGCAATATAAGTAGTAGGTGTCTTTTATTTTATCTCTTTAATTCTATTACATTTTCAACAAGTACTTTACATCTTCCACAGCATGAACCAGCTCCTGTTATATCTGCAACCTCATCTGTAGTATTAGCTCCATTTTTAACAGCATCAACAACTGATTCTAATGAAACTCCTTTACATCCACATACAGATGCTAATATCTTTTCTATTTCATCTGCACATCTACCACATCCTGTAGCAGCACCAGTTGCTTCTTTAATTTCATCAAGAGTACGAGCACCCTTAACCATTGCCATTCTAATATCTAAATAACTAACTTTTTTACAGTGACATATTATTTTATCTGCAGCCATATCTAACTTCTCCCTTATATATAAATTATAATGTAATATTATGATTATAATATTACATTATAATTTATTCCCAATCAATGCTTTTTAAAACATTTTTTGACAAATTAGAATTGTAGTATTTCATTAAATATTTTTATAGCAAAGGCATCTGTCATAGATGAAACATAATCAACTATAGACTGATAGTAATCATCTTTATTTTCTAAATTGTATATTTTTTTATTATTATATTTTTTACCTCTTTGATTATCTTTATAATTAGTACTATATTTTATAAGCCACTTAGAAAAACTATCACATAAATTAGGATATATATCACAGTGTTCATCTAGCTTTTTTAATGTATTTATACCATCATACATAGAATCTATAGTTTCTAAAATTGTATTTATAACTAACTCAACATATTTTTGAAAATTGCTAAGCCTACTGTGATAATATATATTTTTATAGCAAAAAGCTTTTATACTATCCATAAATTCAAAATAATCATTTGATAAAGTGATTCCATCTTTAATACTACTATTTTCACATAAATTTGTTACTAAATTATGTACTATAACAGTATTATTTATTTTATTAAAATCAGGTATATTAAACTTCTCAGTTATGCTATTTAATTCTTTTATTTGATTTTGAGTTAATATTTTAAGTCTAAGAGCGTCCTCAATATCTCTTCCTAAATAAGATATTTTATCAGATATTTTAACAACGCAACCTTCCCAAGTATATGGAGAAACTTGTCCAGGTTTAGATATTAAGTTTAAATCTATTTTATTTTCTCTTGGAAATAAAGGCTTTGATTTTACCTCACCACAATGACATATAATACCATCCCTAACTGCATAGGTTAAATCTAAATTTATTTCTTCATCAATTTGAGTGGGCAAAGTTTCGATTACATCAGCAAAACGCAAACTATTTTTTTCATGCCAAAATTTGTAATTAAGCTTCTTACTAGTAAAGTTACTTAAAACTCTTTCACCATCATGACCAAAAGGTGGGTGACCTATATCATGACCAATAGATATAGCCATTGTAAGTTCTGTATTTAATCCAAGATAGTTTGCAATAGAATAACTAACAGATGACACATGTCCAACATGCTCCATTCTAGTACAGATATGATCGTTATTAGTGGCAAAAAATACCTGGGTCTTATGCTTAAGTCTTCTATAAGAATTAGAGTGAAGTATTCTGTTATAATCTCTATTAAATTCACTTCTAATATCATTATTACGCTTGTATATTAGGTCATCTCTAAATATACAAGCACTGTATTTATCATTATTTTCTTGAATAGCTACATTTTCAAATTTTCTTTTCCCCATAAAAGCTCCCCTAAATAAAGTATTATTCAATAAAATTATATCAGCAGTTATAATTTTATTTTTATTGTAGTAATATTTATGTATTAATTACACATAAAGGTATAAGTGAACCTAAATCTAATAAATCCTCATTACTTAATGAAAGTATGTTTTTACTTTTACTGCTTACAAATTCTAAAATTTTATCATAGTCAGGATGATTTTTTATATTACCAAAGAATGCTATTATATCTTTAGATATTAATCCACTACATCCTCCTATAAATCCGTAATTTAAATCAAATAATTGGATATGTCCTTTTTCTATTAATAAACAATCTATATTATATTTTCTTACAGAATTATATATACCTTCATCTGAAGTTATTATAGAATTATCATCAACTATACATATAGAGCATTTACAATATCCTTGATTAACATTTATTTTAATAAAATTATTATCATCTAAATATTGTAATATTTTACTATCTGTATAATTAAAATTATGTATAGCAATATTCCCTAATATAGCTACATTATATTGAATATTGTTAGGATATTTATTGCTTATAATTGAGTTTCCTTTTATTACATTAAAGCCATATTTTTTTAGTTCCTTATTATAAAAATCATATACGTTAGGTGCTACTACTATATTATTATCGTTTAACTTACATACAGTTATATCAGGATGATGCTTTATAGCATTATATGTTTCTTCACATGAAGGTGTTTTTATTATATTTATATTCATTTCTTTTAATTTATTTTCCATATTCATTGGAATTCTTTTATCTACTATACCTAATAATAAATTGTCTTCAAGAATAAATGATTTTTTTACAAATTTCATATTTAATCTCCTTAATTTTGTTATTACATATATTATTATAAATTATATTTAATTAAAACTATAAATTATATTTAATTTATGATATATTATAATTTCCTAAAGACATAAAAATAGACAATGGAAGGAATTATATATGGAACCAATAAGATTACACCCTAATGAATTTAAATTAACTAATTTTATAAATTATTATAAAGATAACTATGATGAATTACTTTCTGAATATCCTAACTATGTATCTAGAATATGTTTAATAGATAAGGATTATATGGATGTAGTTACTTTTGATGAAGATTATGAAGAATTAAGTGATGCAAATGATTATGAAGAGTTATTATTAAGTGAGCAGTATGCACTTCATTTTGTAATAGGTAAAACTACTGAAAATCAAGAATCAGTTGAATTTATAGATGGTAAGACACAAGGATTAAAGCATTACATTGATGATGTATATGAAGAAGATGTAGTAAAAGATATCGGAGATCTTAATTTAGATTTAGATCACTTAATAGGATTACTATTTGATATTGAAGAAGATGACCTTATTATAAGTGTTGTTAACTTTGAACACGGTGGAGAAATGTCTACACCGAGAATAATAGAAGTAGATGATTGTGGAGATTTAGATGAAACTATAAAAAACTTCATAAATAGATTTATGTAAAAAAAAGACTATCTCAGTAAAATATAACATTAAATGAGATAGTCTTTTTTTACTTTTTGAAGTTATACAAAAAATGAGAACGAAGGCAATTATAAGTAATTTCCTAAAAGCTATATAAAAAGGGCAAGGGGTAGTGTATAATACAAAACAAGAAGTAACAAAATTGTAATTTGACAAAATAAATTTTTCATCTAGGAGGCAATTTATGAAAAGAATGCTACTTATGACGGCAGCTGCTATGACTTTATTACTTACCCCGTGTGGATTATCTAAATCATATGCTGCAGAAAACTCATCAATAAACATAGAAAATACAATAATAGGACATATAAATGCATACACAGTAAACTTTAGAGATGGAGCTAGTTTAGATGCTAATATATACTATACATTAGATAAAAATGAAGAACTTCAAATAATTTCAAGTGAAGGAAATTGGACAAAGGTAATTCATAATAACCAAACTGGATATATATACTCTAAATATGTTACTAAAGATACTAAAGATATTGAAGTGTCAGATATAGAAAATTATTCATCAATAACTGTAAAAGCTACAGCATATGCTGGAGACACTATAACTTCAACAGGAACTACTCCAAAATGGGGAACTATAGCAGTTGATCCAAATGTTATACCTTATGGAACTAAAGTTTATATACCAGAATTTGATATGATATTTATAGCAGAAGATACAGGTAGTGCTATAAAAGGAAATAGAATAGATATATTTATGTATACAGAAGATAATTGTAATCAATGGGGTGTCAGGAATATAGAAATATATATAATATCATAAAAATAAAGGTCTTACATATTTGGTAAGACCTTTATTTTTTATATTTTATTTCCTGAAACTAAAAACATTAAAATATTATGCTTATCTTCACTTACTTTAAACTTACCTTCCATTCTACAATATATAAATACTACTAGACTTATAAATAATATATGACTTATAATACTATACTTAAAATTAAAATAATTGAATATATTCATATATATTCTACTTGTATAAACTAAAACTATGCTTAGTGTAAGAAATTCTAAAGCAAGAAACAATTCTTTAAAGTTATTTTTTATTATATCATTTATTAAGTTACTTTCATTATACAATTCATCTTGTAGATCTATATTAGTTGTTACAATCAAAACATCTAGTCTATGCTTTACAAATATAAATGAATATTTTAATACTCTTAATATATAAAATCCCATTATACAATATAATCTTATGTAGATATAGTTTAAAGCGTAGTTTAAGTAAGAAAATTTATATAGTATGTTTATAATCAATATATCTAATATCAAAAAAATTAAGTTTCTTATAAATATTCCTTTTTTATTAAATTTAGGTTGATACATAAAAAAATATTTATTTTTACTCATAAAATTATCTCCCATTATATTTTATATACACTATAAATTATAGGAATATTTATTTGATTTAACAACAATTACTTAGGTCTATAGTTATTTAAAAGAGACTTTTCTGCCATTTCCACTAAATTCTTAGTCATTTTACCACCAACCTGTTCTCCTGCAAGTACATTTTTAGCGATACCTTCTAATGTATTTTGGGGACTATTACATTCTACTTTATCATTTAATTCATCATAACTATATCCAAGTTCATTAGCTACTTCCATCTTCATCATATTTAAAGCTACTTTTGCATTTGAATTATTTATTTTATTTTTCATAATAAAATACACTCCTATGATTATATTTTAACAATAGTTTATACATATAACTGAAATTTATTAAGCATAATAAATAAAAAAAGGAGAAGTTGTTATGTTCGATGTAGCACCTATAGAATGGGTTGGATATCTAGCATCTATTTTAATCGTTGTATCACTAACAATGACAGATATAATGCGATTAAGAATAATAAATACACTAGGATGTATATGCTTTGTTATATATGGTTTATCTGTAAAAGCGTATCCAGTAGCCTTATCTAATCTAGCAATAATATTAATAAATTTCTATAACTTATATCAACTCAAAAATAATAAATAAAATAATATATTATAAAAATAAAGACATAAATTTATGTCTTTATTTTTATCTTTTACTTAGTTTTTTCAATTAAAATGATATAATATAGTCGTTGGATAATTAAACATGGGGGTAAAGTATAGATGAAAGAACTATTAGAGGTTAATCCTATAATTGGAGCTATAAAAAGTGATGACTGTATTGAAAGAGTAATAAATTCAGATTGTGAGGTAGTATTTCTGTTGAATGGAGATATAATTACATTAAGAGATAAGATAGATTTATTACATAAGAATAATAAAAAAGTATTTGTTCATATAGATATGATTACTGGGATATCTTCTAATCCAATAATTATAGATTATCTAAAAAAAGAATCAAATCTAGATGGAATTATAACTACAAAAACTAATATTGTAAAAAGAGCTGTTGAATTAAACATAGATGTTATTCAAAGATTTTTCTTTATAGATTCTATGTCTCTTGAAAATGCTATTGAAAGCTTAAGAAAGGTTAAGCCTCAAGCTATAGAAATTATGCCAGGTATTATACCTAAAGTTATAAAAAGAATCAATAAGGAATTTAGTAATATCCCTATAATTTGTGGTGGGCTTATTGATGAAAAAGAGGAAATAATAAAAGTTTTATCTTCTGGAGCTATGGCAGTATCAACTAGTAAATATGAAATTTGGTAGAAAAAATTAATTAATAAAGTAAAAAAGCTCGTTATATATATAACGAGCTTTTTGATTGACAAGGAAAATGTTTTCTATTAATATTTAATTAAGTTAATATTACGGCGAGAGATGAGAGAGCCATAGTCTTTACTATAGGCTTTTTGTGTTTATTTATGCTTAATATTAACTAGTATCTTTAAATAAATTAGTGAATAATTATTATATAATAAATGGGGGTAAAAATATGAGTAAGAAATACATAATGGCATTAGACCAAGGTACAACTAGTTCAAGATCAATACTATTTGATAAGTCTGGAAATATAGTAGCAACAGCACAAAAAGAATTTACACAAGTATATCCACATCCAGGTTGGGTAGAACATAATCCAATGGAAATATGGGGATCTCAAAGTGGGGTAATGAGAGAAGTTTTAGAAACAAACTATATATCTCCTAATGAAATAGCTGCTATTGGTATAACTAATCAAAGAGAAACTACAATAGTCTGGGATAAAAATACTGGTAAACCTATATATAATGCTATAGTATGGCAATGTAGAAGAACTTCTGAAATATGTGATGAATTAGAAGCTAAAGGGTATAAAGATATGATAAAAGAGAAAACAGGTCTTATACTAGATGCCTATTTCTCTGGAACTAAAATAAAATGGATACTTGATAATGTTGAAGGTGCAAGAGAAAAAGCTGATAATGGAGAGTTATTATTTGGTACAGTGGATACATGGCTAACTTGGAATTTAACTAGAGGTAAAGTTCATGTTACTGATTATACTAATGCTTCAAGAACAATGCTTTATAATATAAAAGAATTAAAATGGGACGATGAAATATTAGAAATATTAAATATACCTAAGAGTATGTTGCCTGAAGTTAAACCTTCAAGCTATATATATGGGTATACTGATGAGAATATGCTAGCTGGAGCTAAGATACCAATAGCAGGTTGTGCAGGAGATCAACAAGCTGCATTATTCGGTCAGACTTGTTTCGAAGAAGGTAGTGCTAAAAACACTTATGGAACAGGATGCTTTATGTTAATGAATACAGGAGAAAAACCTGTTGAATCTAAAAATGGATTAGTAACAACTATAGCATGGGGAGTAGATGGAAAAGTTGAGTATGCTTTAGAAGGAAGTATATTCGTAGGAGGAGCAGTTATTCAGTGGCTAAGAGATGAATTAAAGATATTATATAATGCTAAACAAAGTCAATTCTATGCTGAAAGTGTTGAGGATACAAATGGTGTATATATAGTTCCTGCATTTACAGGTCTTGGTGCACCACACTGGGATATGTATGCTAGAGGATGTGTAATGGGACTTACTCGTGGGGCTAATAGAGAACACTTAGTTCGTGCTGCTTTAGAATCTATAGCATACCAAGTTAAAGATGTTCTTCATGCTATGGAAGAAGACTCAGGATTGAAATTATCAAGCCTTAAAGTTGATGGAGGGGCAAGTTCTAATGACTTCTTAATGCAATTCCAATCTGATATATTAGATACAAATATAAATAGACCTAAAGTAGTTGAAACTACTGCTCTAGGAGCTGCATACTTAGCTGGTCTTGCTGTAGGATTCTATGAAAGCAAGGCTGATATTAAAAATTCTTGGATAATGGATAGAGAATTTACTCCAAGTATGAATGAAGATAAAAGAAATAAACTATATAAAGGATGGAAAAAAGCAGTTAAAAGATCTCTTGAATGGGCAAGAGAGGATAATGAAGAATTAGTAAAGTCTGAGTGTTAAGAATTAAAATTTCTAAAATTTACTGATAATTAATTAAATAGTCTATATAAATAATGAGATCCAAGAAATCGTTTTATTTAATTATTGACAATGGTTAATATCAGACTAGATAATAAAAGCCTTTCTATAAATTTATAGAAAGGCTTTTTAGTTTGACTTATTCAGATAATAAACTTAATAATTATAAATTAAAGAGGAATAAGTCCTAATTTGGATTTATTCCTCTTTAATTTGTATTTAAAAATTATCACATTATTTATAATTTTCAAGAGTATATATATTATATAATGGTATTTATGTAATATGGGGGAATGACTATGAACAATGTTTACAATATTGGTATTGATATAGGTTCCACTACAGTTAAAGTAGTTGTTTTAAAAAATAGAGATATAATTTATAAAGAATATACTAGACATTATTCTGATGTAAAAAAATCAGTAAGAAAAGTAATTAATAATATCTATGATGAATTAGGGAATATAAGAGCACGTATATTAATGACTGGTTCTGGAGGAATAAATATAGCAAAAGAAATTAAAATAGAGTTTGTGCAAGAAGTCATAGCTAGTACAAAAGCAATTGAAACTTTTAACCCAGAAGCTGATGTTGTTATAGAACTTGGAGGAGAAGATGCAAAAATAACCTATTTAACCGGTGGAATAGACCAAAGAATGAATGGTATTTGTGCCGGAGGAACTGGTGCCTTTATTGATCAAATGGCGTCACTATTAAAAACTGATGCTAAAGGTTTAAATGAACTTGCAAAAGGCTATGCTGTAATTTATCCAATAGCATCTCGATGTGGTGTTTTTGCTAAAACAGATATACAACCACTTATTAATGATGGGGCTAATAAAAGTGATATCGCTATGAGTATTTTTAATGCAGTTGTGGTTCAAACAGTAAGTGTATTATCATGTGGAAGACAAATAAAGGGTAATATAGCTTTTTTAGGAGGTCCATTATATTTTTTATCACAGCTAAGAGAAGCATTTAAAAACAATCTAAACTTAAAAGATGAAAATATAATATTTCCAAATAATGCTCAGCTATATGTTGCAATTGGAGCGGCATTGTTATCTGAAAAAGAAGATAGTATAGATTTAAAAACACTACTTTTAGAAATAGATAAATCACAAGAAAATATAACTTCAAATACAGACACTTTACAACCTTTGTTTTTAAATGAAGAGGAATATATAAATTTTATAAAAATACACGATAATAGCAATAAAGTAAAATATAAAAATATAAATGAACACTCTGGAAATTGCTACTTAGGTATTGATGCAGGTTCTACAACTACTAAAGCAACTTTGATTGATGATGATTGCAATATATTATATACATACTATAAAAGTAATGAAGGAAAGCCATTAGATTCAGTTATATATATATTAAAGGATATTTACTCTAAGCTTACTCCTAATAGTAAAATCGTTAACTCTACTGTTACTGGTTATGGAGAAGGATTTATAAAAAAAGCTCTTAGTATAGACATAGGTGAAATAGAAACTATAGCACACTATAAAGCAGCTAAATACTTTAATCAAAATGTAGATTTCATATTAGATATAGGCGGACAAGACATGAAATGCTTAAAAATAAAAAACGGTGTTATTGACAGTATTATTTTAAATGAAGCATGCTCTGCAGGCTGTGGTTCATTCTTAGAAACCTTTGCTCAATCATTATCTATGGATATAAAAGAATTTTCTAAAAAAGGCATCTACTCTAAAACTCCCATAGATTTAGGCTCTAAGTGTACGGTATTTATGAACTCTAAAGTAAAGCAAGCACAAAAAGAAGGTGCAAGTGTATCTGATATATCTGCTGGACTTTCTTATTCTATTATAAAAAATGCTTTATTTAAAGTGATCAAATTACACAATATATCTGAAATTGGTGAAAATATAGTTGTCCAAGGTGGTACTTTTTATAATGATTTAGTATTAAGAGCATTTGAGAAGCTTATAAATCATCATGTTATAAGACCTAATATATGCGGACTTATGGGAGCGTTTGGTTCAGCATTAATATCTAAAAATCAATATATTGACGGCTATAAAACTACTTTAATTAAAGAAAGTGATATAGATAATTTAAAATTTGAATCGTATGTAAAAAGATGTAATGGTTGTTCAAATAAATGCTTGTTAACTGTAAATGAATTTAATAATAAGGACATATATGTATCTGGTAACAGATGTGAAAAAGGGGAACTAATTATTAATAAAAAAAATACAAAACATACAGACTCAAAAAATGTAATTAATTTGTTTAACTATAAATACAATAGAGTATTTGAATATAAACCACTAAATATAGAAAAAGCATATCGTGGTGAAATAGGTATACCTAGATCCCTCAATATATATGAGGATTACCCATTTTGGTTTACATTTTTTAGTGAACTAGGCTTTAGGGTTGTTTTATCTAACAGATCTTCAAAAAGCGTTTATGAAAAGGGTATAAGCTCAATTGCATCAGAAAGTGTTTGTTATCCTGCTAAAATGGTTCATGGCCATATTGAAAATCTAATTGAAAAAAATATAAAAAATATATTTTATCCATCAGTTGTATATGAAACTTCAGAAGATAAATATAGCGATAATCATTTCAATTGTCCTGTAGTTACTTCTTACTCTGAAGTTATAAAAAATAATATGGAAAGCTTAAAATCTAATAATATAAATTTCATGAATCCATTTGTAACTATTAATAATAAGAAAAAACTAAAAAAAGTCCTTTATGATGAATTATATCATAAGTTTAATATTAATAAATCTGAAATATCTAATGCAGTAGATAAAGCAAGTATAGAACAAGAAAACTTTAAAAGTGATATCCAATATAAAGGTTTAGAATGCTTAAAGTACTTAGAAGAAAACAATAAAAAGGGTATTGTATTATGTGGAAGACCATATCATATAGACCCTGAAATAAACCATGGTATACCAGAATTAATAAATTCTTTAGATATGGCAGTACTTACAGAAGATTCAATCTGCCATTTATCGAATTTAAAAAGACCTCTAAGGGTTGTAGATCAATGGGTATATCATTCTAGATTATATAAAGCAGCTGATTTTATAAAAGATAAAACTTACTTAGAATTAGTTCAATTAAATTCCTTTGGATGTGGGATAGATGCTGTGACTACAGATCAAGTTCAAGAAATATTACAACAAAAAGGAAAAATATATACTTTAGTAAAAATAGATGAAGGTAATAATTTAGGTGCTGTAAAAATAAGACTTCGTTCTTTAAAGGCTGCTATTAAAGAGAGAGATTTAAATAATTCTATCTCATTAGAATCAAAAATAACTGAATATAAAAGAAGTCCTAAAGATCCTTTAAGAAATACCATATTAGTACCTCAGATGGCACCTATACATTTTGATTTATTCGAAAAAGCAATTAATCTAAGTGGTATAAATTTAGAGGTTCTAAAAGACACAAATAAAGAGATTATAGAAGAAGGTCTAAAATATGTAAATAATGATGCTTGCTATCCAGCTATTATTACTATTGGTCAATTAGTAAAAGCCTTGAAATCAGGTAAGTATGATTTAAATACTACCTCAGTCGCTATAACACAAACAGGTGGAGGATGTCGTGCAACTAATTATATTGGTTTTTTAAGAAAAGCAATTAAAGATGCTGGTTTTAAAGATATACCAGTAATATCGCTTAATGTTAGCGGATTAGATGGTATAAATATAGCTAAAAAAATAACTCCTAAGCTAATAAATCGTTTATTTATGGCTTGTATCTATGGTGATTTATTGATGAAAGTTCTTTATAGAGTAAGACCCTATGAAAAATATAAAGGAAGTGCTAATCAATTATTTAATAAGTGGATGGATATCTGTAAAGATGCCTTAATAGATTGTAAAATATCTAAATTTAAAGAAAATATTAAAAATATAGTTTATGAATTTGATAATTTAGAAGTAGTAGACATGCTAAAACCTAAAGTTGGATTAGTAGGAGAGATACTTGTTAAGTTTCACCCTATAGCAAATAATAATTTAGTTGATATAATAGAATCTGAAGGTGCTGAAGCTATTGTACCAGATTTAACTAACTTCTTTTTAACATGTGCTTATAATACTAACTATAAAAATGAATATTTAGAAGGTAGATATAAGAATAAGCTACTTGGAAATTTATTTATTAAAATTGTAGATATATATCAAAATGTATATAAAAATGAACTAAAAAAGAGCACGCGATTCTCACCTCCAGAACATATTAAAGTTATTGCTGAAAATACAAGTTCCGTAGTATCTATTGGAAATCAAACGGGAGAGGGATGGCTACTTACAGGAGAAATGATAGAGCTTATACATGAAGGAATTAATAATATAATATGTATGCAACCATTTGGATGTTTGCCAAACCATATTGTTGGTAAAGGACCTATAAAAGAATTAAAGAGATTATATAATGATGTAAATATAATACCTATAGATTATGACCCTTCAGCAAGTGAGGTTAATCAATTAAATAGAATAAAATTAATGCTTTCTAAGGCTTTTAAGAGTATTGATATTACAAATAATAGTAATTTAGATTTAAGTGAAAAATATTCAGATTTTAATGATAAAAAAATGTATAAAATTAATCTTGATAATGTTAAAGTTAACAATTAATAAAAGGCGTGTATATAAATACATTAGTATTTATATACACGCCTATATAGAATAACATAAATTATTTTTCTATATACATAAACTCGGTAAACTTTTTATAGTCATCATACTTTTCGTTAATTATCTTTATATAAAACTCTTCAGATCTAAAAGAAAACATCTCTTCATAAGATTTATAATTTAATTTAATTTCGTCTCTAACATCTGATATATCTTTTTTTATTTCTACTACGTTTTTTATTTCAGCTTTATCTTGTAGATTTGGATTGTACTTTAATTCAAATTTATATATTCGCCCACATTTAGAGCATACTGCTATTATTTGACTTGATAATCCTACTAATGTACTAGTAATATCTTTCTCTATTGAATTGGAGTGTGTAAATAACACTCTGTATTTTTTCGAGTCACCACAAGTGCAAATCGTCTTTTCTAAGTCAGAATTAAATATGTATCTTGGAGTATATATCATAAGTTTGCCTCCTTTTAAAATAATTCTTATATTTCAATATAATTGTATCACCTTATAGTCCTACTTTCATCATATGCTAAAAAATAATCTTTATTAAAAAAATAATAATCATATAAAGGTTAATATATGCTTAATAAACAAATAATTGAAGCTTATTTCAGATATTAAGTCAAAAAAAACAGTGTTTTTAAAATGCTAATTTATTTATCATAGTAAAATATAGTTATATAGTTGCAAATTCATACTAACTTTATATGCTTTGTTTTTATATAATCTTAAAATTGCAAGTTCTATAAAATTTATTGCAATTTTATTTATTGATGTACAATTTATAAAAAGAATATTTAGAAAATTCTTAAACCGGTGCGCATCTAAAAAAGGAGGGATTTACTTATGAGATTTTTAACAGTTGGTGATTGTGCTATATCAGTTGAGTTTGGAAATGAAATCAATGCTGAAATAAATAATAAAATAATAGTTTTTAATAATATAATAAAAGATTCTAATATTAATGGAATTATTGAAACTGTACCATCATTTAGATCGTTACTAGTTTATTATGATCCTTTAAAATTGTATTTTATGAAATTAAAGATATATTATCCAACCTATATAAAAAATTAGATATAAAAAAACAATAACAAAAGAATTATAGAAATACCAGTTTGCTATGATAAAGATTTTGGTGTCGATTTAGAATTTGTTGGAGATTATACAAATCTTTCTTTAGATGAAGTTATTAAGCTTCATAGCGAGAAAGAATACTTAATTTATATGTTAGGTTTTTTACCTGGATTTGCTTATTTAGGAGGAATGAATAAAAAATTAAATACTCCAAGATTAAATACTCCAAGATTAAATTTAGAAGTAGGATCAGTAGGAATCGGTGGAGAGCAAACCGGTATATATCCATTAGTTTCTCCTGGGGGATGGAGAATCATCGGTAGAACACCTTTAAAACTATATGATATAAATAGAGAAGATACTATATTATATAAAGCTGGAGATTATATTAAATTCATACCAATAGATAAAGACGAATTTTATGAAATAGAAAATTTAGCTAATAAAGGTAAATACGAATTGAAGATACTTGAAAGGAGTGCTTAACATTGGGAATCATAATAAGAGAAGGAGGATTATATACCACAGTACAAGACCTTGGAAGAATAGGATATCAAGATCTTGGATTTTCGGTATGTGGTGCAATGGATAAAAACTCACTTAAGATAGCTAATATGTTAGTTAATAATAAAGATAATGAGGCATGCTTAGAAGTAACTTTAGTTGGTCCTATTTTAGAATTTACTAAAAATAATATTATTGCGATTACCGGTGGTAATCTACAGCCTAAGTTAAATGAAATTAAAGTAGATATGAATAAGGCTATAGTAGTAAAAAAAGGAGATATATTATCTTTTGAAAGTGCTATTGATGGAGCTAGATCTTACATAAGTTTTTCTGGTGGGCTTGATATACCGACTATTATGGGGAGTAAATCTACAAATGTAAAGTGTTCGATAGGTGGATATAATGGTAGGACATTAAAAAAAGGTGATTTTATTAAATTTAAATCACCTAAAGAATACATACCTAATTTTGCATCAAAAAATATTATTAATAATGAAACCTACGGCAATAAGGTTATTTTAAGGGTAATATTAGGTCCGCAAGATGATGCATTTACAAATGAAGGATTAAATACATTTTTATCATCTACATATAAAGTTACAAAAGAGTTCGATAGAATGGGTTGTAGACTTAATGGTCCCGAAATAGAGCATAAAAAACAAGCTGATATAATTTCAGATGGAATAGTACTAGGATCTATACAAGTTCCATCTCATGGTAAACCTATAATAATGCTAACAGATAGACAAACAACTGGTGGATATACCAAAATAGGAACAGTTATATCGGTTGATATATGCAAATTAGCTCAATGTAAAACTGGAGATATCATAAACTTCAAACAAATATCTTTAGAAGAAGCTCAAGTCTTATATAAAGAAGAATATTTTAAATTTGAAGAGATAAGGAAGCAAATAAATAAGCCTTGTGTTGAAATTTTAAACCCAAGAGTTACATCAATAAAAATAGAAAAGTTACTAATTAAGGGGAGATTAAATAATGGAATATGATAAATTATTAGAATTAATAAATGTAATAGGAACATCTTCTTTAACAAAATTCACTTACAAAGAAGGAGATATGAAAATAGAATTAGAGAAAAAATACGAAAATACAAATCAAATACTTAAAGAAGATAGACAATTAAGCAAATCTTTAATTGAAAACAATAATACTAACTATGAATATATAAAATCACCTTTAGTCGGTACATTTTACAAATCACCATCTGAAAATGAAGATGCCTTTGTCTCAATAGGAGATAAAATTAGTAAAAATCAAGTTTTAGGAATAATAGAAGCAATGAAGGTTATGAATGAAGTTACAAGTAATGTTGACGGAATAATAGAAGATATTTTGATAGAAAATAATGAAACTGTAGAATACAGTCAAGTATTATTTAAAATTAAACTAATTTAGATATTGGAGATTTAACTATGTTTAATAAAATACTAATTGCAAATAGAGGAG
Organism: Romboutsia sp. Marseille-P6047; assembly: GCF_900604535.1. Taxonomy (NCBI): domain Bacteria; kingdom Bacillati; phylum Bacillota; class Clostridia; order Peptostreptococcales; family Peptostreptococcaceae; genus Romboutsia; species Romboutsia sp. Marseille-P6047. The sequence goes on along the minus strand of NZ_UWOT01000006.1, from coordinate 27,265 downwards.
AAATTGCAGTTCGAATAATAAGAGCTTGTAAAACTTTAAAAATAAAAACTGTTGCTATTTACTCTGAGGCAGATGTAAACTCTCTTCATGTAGAATTAGCTGACGAAAAGATTTGTATTGGCCCAGCAAGTCCTAAAGAAAGTTATTTAGATATGAACAAAATTATAAGTTCTGCTTTAGTTACGAATTGCGATGCAATACATCCAGGATTTGGATTTTTATCTGAAAATAGTTCTTTTGTAAGTTTATGTAAAGACAATAATATAAAATTTATAGGTCCAGATAGTAAGGTAATAGACTGTATGGGGAATAAATCTCAAGCTAGAAATACAATGATTAGTGCAGGGATTCCGGTTATACCTGGAAGTGAAATACCAATATATAAAAGCGAAGATGGAAAGAAAGTCGCAGATAAAATAGGATACCCAGTCATTATAAAAGCTTCTTCCGGAGGAGGAGGAAAGGGGATGAGAGTAGTTGAGTTAGAAAGTGATTTTAATAAATTATTTAACTTAGCTCAAAGAGAATCATTAAATGCATTTAATGATGACACAATGTATATAGAAAAATACATAAAAAATCCAAGACATATAGAAATACAAATACTAGCCGATCAATATAATAATGTTATTCATCTCGGAGAAAGAGACTGTTCTATACAAAGAATGCATCAAAAGATGATTGAAGAGTCCCCTTCGCCTATTATTAACGAAAACTTAAGAACAACATTAGGAGAGTATGCTGTTAAAGCTGCAAAAGCTGTTAATTATGAAAATGCAGGTACTGTAGAGTTCTTAGTAGATAATGAGTTGAATTTTTATTTTATAGAAATGAATACTAGAATTCAAGTAGAACATCCTGTTACAGAAATGGTTACAGGCATAGATTTAATCAAAGAACAAATTAAAATTGCTTACGGATATAAACTATCTTACACTCAAGATAATATTAATATTAATGGTCATGCAATAGAATGTAGAATAAATGCCGAGGATCCATCAAAAAACTTTATTCCCTCTCCTGGAAGAATAAATACACTTCATCTTCCTGGCGGTAATGGAGTAAGAATTGATACATCAATATATTGTGGATATGAGTTACCATCCTGTTATGATTCCATGATTGCAAAGATTATAGTACTAGGAAATGATAGAGACGAAGCTATCGAAAAAATGAAAGTCTCATTGGATGAGTTGGTTATAAACGGAATAGAAACAAATGCAAATTTTCAATATTCAATTATGAATAACAAGATTTATATAGAAGGTAGAGCAAATACTGGATTTATAGAAGATCTATTATCATAATATAAAATACTAATTATAATGAGGTATAAAAATGTTAAAAGTTGATTTAAATTGTGACTTAGGAGAAAGCTTCGGAAAATATCAATTAGGTTTAGACGAAGACGTAATAAAGTATATATCATCAGCTAATATAGCTTGTGGATTTCATGCATCAGATCCATTAGTTATGGAAAAAACAGTAGATTTAGCTAAAAAAAATAATGTATCTATAGGAGCTCACCCAGGTTATCCTGATTTGTTAGGTTTCGGAAGAAGAAATATGAATATATCTTTAGATGAAGCTAAAGCATATATAAAGTATCAATTAGGTGCACTTTATTCATTTTGTAAATGTAAAAATATAAAGTTATCTCATATTAAACCACATGGTGCATTTTATAATATGGCAGCTGTTGACTATGACCTTGCAAAAAGTATCTGTGAATCTATATACGAATTTGATAAAGAGATTATTTTATTAGGACTTTCTAATAGCCAAATGATTAAAGCTGCAAATGATATAGGAATTAGGTATGCTAGAGAAGTTTTTGCAGATAGAGCTTATGAAGATAATGGTTCCTTAGTCGATAGGAGTAAGGATGGTGCCCTCATAGCTGATGAAAGTTTAGCTGTATCCAGAGTTATAGAAATGATAAAGAATAAAAGAGTCAAGACTATAACTGGTAAATACATAGATATTGAAGTTGATTCAATATGTGTTCATGGAGATAGCATTAAGGCATTAGAGTTTGTTAAGACTATAAAAAATAAATTAGAGAATGAAAATATAAAAATAGCACCATTAGATGACATTGTAAAAATTTAAAAAGAAGAAGGGAGTTTTTATATGGAAGCACTAAAAGAAAATAATATAAAAAAAGAAAGTATATTAAAAGAAAGATTAAAAAATATTGGCCCAGGAGCCTTAATAGCAGCAGGATTTATCGGACCGGGAACGATAACTACCGCTACAAAATCCGGTGCAAGTAGTGGGTATACTTTGTTGTGGGCAATGCTATTTTCTACAATAGCTACTATCATATTTCAAGAAATGGCTGCTCGGCTTGGAATCGTAACTCAAAAAGGTCTTGGTGAGAATATAAGAGAGAAAATATCAAATAAAACTCTTAAAGTAATTGCTATATTTATAGTAATAGTTGCAATATTCATAGGTAATATAGCCTATGAAACTGGAAACTTAGTTGGTGGTTCAATAGGTTTATCTACATTAATGCCATCAATACCAAACACAATTTGGGCTCCAATTTTAGGACTAATAGCATTTGTACTTTTATGGTCAGGTAATTATAAAAAAATAGAAAAGATGTTAATTGGCTTAGTATTAGTTATGAGTGTTACTTTCTTTACTACGGCAATAGTATCAAAGCCTGACTTAGGATCAATCATAAAAGGATTGTTCATCCCTAGAGCAGGTACTAATGATTGGTTAACAATAGTTGGTCTTATAGGTACAACTGTAGTTCCCTATAATTTATTTTTACATGCTTCTACTGTATCAGAAAGATGGAAAAATGTAGAAGATATAAAAAATGCTAGAATAGATACAGTTTTATCTATTGGATTAGGTGGATTAATATCTATGGCTGTTATAATATCAGCATCAGCTTCTTTTTATGGTAGTGGTATAGATATAGATAGTGGAGCAGTTATGGCGCAGCAATTAGAACCATTATTAGGTTCTTGGGCAAAATGGTTCTTTGGTATAGGTTTATTTGCAGCTGGTTTCACTTCTACAATAACATCTCCACTATCTGCTGCATTTGCTACAGCAGGTGCTCTTGGATATAAAAAAGACATGAAGAGTATGAAGTTTAAATCTATATGGATGGTAGTTCTTGGTGTGGGTATAATATTAAGTGCTTTAGGAATGTCATCAAGCCCTACAGAATTAATACTTATAGCACAAGCTGCAAATGCTGTAATACTTCCTATAATAGCATTGTTTTTAATATTAGTATTAAATCATAAAGATTTAGGAAAGTATAAGAATAAATTATGGAATAATGTTTTAGGTATATTTATATTAGGTGTAACTTTAGTAATAAGCTATCGTTCATTATTATCGTTTATAACAGCATTGAAAGGATTATTTTAATAACAATATAATAAAAGGCTTACTTAAATATAGTAAGTCCTTTATTATATATTAAGACATTAAAAATATAAGATCTACGAAAATACCAATTATTGAGCATAAAATATTTTCGATAATAAGTATTTTTGCACAAGCCTTATTATATTGAAGTATTTTACAAGCAAAAACTATTCCAAACGAAATAATCAAGGGTCTAAAACCTGTAACATTTATTAATGAACAAATAACAGCTAGATAAAAATACCCTATATATCCGATTTTCATTTATACTACCTCCTTGAAAGTAGTATTATATACTTTATACTATTTAATTTATTATGTTATTTTGAATATACTCTATACTGTCTTCTATTTTATTAAATATCTTTTGCGATATAAGCATTCTTTCAATACCTTTATATTTAATATAATTATCAAAAACCTTATCTACATTTATATAAATCTTATTTTTTATTTTATTTATATAAATACATCTTGTGTAATCATATTTAATATTAAAATTACAATTTTATTTGACTTTGTTTGTAATAGCTTATAATTACCTAAATTTATATTAGACTTTATTATATCAAGCATAAAATATAACCTCCAAAGCTTTATGTACAGAGATTATTTCCAATTTATACTTAATTTAATCTTATATCTTAGATTAAATTGCATATATAACAAAAAAGAACAAATGTTTGCATAACTAAAATTGGCACTTTTATATAAATTAAAAATAAAAACTAATATTCAATATAAAATATATACTAGATACAATTATAATATTTGTTTACTAAGAATATGTGATAGTATTTAAGGAATATAGGTAGATAATAGATATTTTATAGACATGATTAACTTTTATAAAATAATAAGTAAAGGCTAGTAGTGCATTATCTACCAGCCCTTATTGTTGTAACAGACTTTTCTTTATGTTTAAAAAAGCAAATTTTAATAATATAGGAGAAATAATTGTAGTGGCTACGACAACAATTATAACGGGACCTAACATAGATGTTGATATTAACCCTATTGCAGCACCTTTGCTTGCTACTATAAGTGCAACCTCACCTCTAGATACCATACCGATACCTATTTGAATAGATTCCTTATTAGAGAACTTACATAATTTAGCTCCAATACCTGCACCAATTATTTTAGTGATAATAGCAATTATAGTTAAAATTACTGCAAATAATATGACATTTAAATCCATTTTAGGTAATACTACTTTAAGTCCTATACTTGCAAAAAATACAGGAGATAATAAAGCATATGAAACTATATTTAATCTATTCGATATAAACTCTTTTCTATCAATATTAGATAGAACTAAACCTGCAATAAAAGCTCCTGTTATATCAGCAACACCAAATACTTCTTCTGATATATAAGATAATAATAAACAAAATACAAAAGATGCTATTATAAACCTTCTTCTATCTCTGTTTTCATATCTTGACCAAGCCTTAAATACTTTATAAGCTATAAATCCTACTACCCCTACAAAAATAAAGAACACAATTATTTTAAAAAGAACTAAACCTATACTTATTGATGTATCTTTTAAGCTAGTTACAATAGTTAGAGCTATAATTCCCAATATATCGTCTATAATTGCAGCTCCTAGTATAGCTGTACCTGCTTGTGTATTTAATTTACCCATTTCTTTCAATGTTTCTACCGTAATACTAACTGAAGTTGCAGTTAATATTATTCCTATAAATATATTTTGCAAAATAATACTACCGCTAGTTTCGTTATATAATTCTGGAATTCTAAAGAAGTGAGCAAATAAAAATCCTCCTAATAGAGGAATTACAACACCAAGTGAAGCTATTATAAATGAAGCTTTTCCAGTACTCTTAAGTTCTTGTAAATCTGATTCAAGACCTGCGCAAAACATCAAAACAATAACACCTAATTCTGATAATTGTATTATAAAATCTGTTTCACTTAATACATTAAACATAGCTGGCCCAAGTATTAACCCTGCCAGTAGTGCACCAACCACTTGAGGCATTTGGAACTTTTTTGTTATTATTCCAAGTACCTTTGTACTTAACAGTATTAGAGCTAAGTCTAATAAAAAATTATATGACAGCATTTAAACCCATCCCCTTTTTCTCACATAATATTAATATCGGTTGGAAACATCTTTAATAGTTAGTCTAGTTATGTGAGTTAACTTTGTCAACTTGATTTAGCAATAAATAAATCATTATATACTTTATCTTACTTAAATAAATTACATATAGTTACTCTAAAAATAATATTTTTAAATAAAATGTTTAAATATAAAAAAATATATTATTTTGATATAATAAACTTTATAAGTACTTATAAATTAATACATAGGAGGATATATATGAATAAAAAGACAGTATTAATTACAGGAGCTTCAAGAGGTATCGGAAGAGCTATTGCAAAAACTTTTGCAGAAAATAACTATAATGTGATAATAAACTATAATAAATCAGAAGAAGAAGCTAAAAATTTATATAATGAACTTAACGATAAAGGATATTCAGTTAGAATTTTTAAAGCTGATGTTTCTAATATAATTGAAGTTAATTCATTGGTAAATTATTGTATAGGCCAATTTGAAAAAATAGATGTTTTAATCAATAATGCAGGTATAAGTAAAACAAATTTATTTACAGATATTACTTATGAAGAATGGAACGAAGTCATGAATGTAAATTTAAATAGTGTATTTTATACAACTAAAAAAGCATTACAATATATGATACCTGAGATGAGTGGTAAAATAATAAATATATCATCTATCTGGGGGATAGCAGGTGGTGCATATGAAGTTCATTATTCAGCTTCTAAAGCAGCATTAATCGGGATGTCAAAAGCTTTAGCTAAAGAACTTGGACCTTCTAATATAACAGTTAACTGTATAGCACCTGGTGTAATAAAAACAGATATGTTAAATAATATAAGTGATGATACTTTAGATATGCTAAAAGAAGAAACACCTCTTATGAGACTTGGAACTCCTGAAGATATCGCAAGATGTGCATTATTTTTAGCAAATGAAGGTGGAGACTTTATTACGGGTCAAGTAATAAGTCCTAATGGTGGATTTATAATATAAATAAGTAAAAGGATGAGTTTGTAAATGCTATCTCATCCTTTTACTTATTTATTCATTTATATCATCAACTTTTTTACCTTCAGGATATGGATTATTGCTATTTATAACTCTAAATCCTACTATATCTGTGGTTTCACTATCAGTGCTTTCTTCAATATCTAAAGCATCTTTTATTTGTTTACTTTGATCGTCATATTTATTTAATACAAGTTCTTCAGTCATTGTATCCATATCTTTTATTTTTTTCATTTTATCCTCCTTTATATTATATAAAATTATATATCTATAAATTAGGTTTATATTTTAATAAAATATATATTCAAGAAAATAAAACTTTATTTTGAATAATTTAATACAATATGGTTACTATATTAGTAGTAGATAATTACTTATCTACTTTCTAAGCCTACTATACAAAGCCTAGAGTATTCTATCCGTTTACTAGTATCCTTTGGAGGTTTAGAATAAATGCTTAGGTGACTGCTTACCTGAAAAATAAGCTATTAGATATGTTAAAAGTATTAATATACCCAAATTAACACTTGTGATTAGTTAATGTATCTTTAACCAAAGGAAAGATAAGAACTAAACCCACAAATCATATTTAATAAAGCATAGGGGAAAAAGAGTAGCCTATAAGTTATTCTTTTGTAAAAAGCATTAGATTTGATAGAAAATTCAATCTAATGCTTTTTATTTTGTTAAAATAAAACTATAATAAATTTATGTAGATTAATATTAATTAGTTAGTTTTTGTAAATACTATAAAAAATATCTATTATATAGATATAATTGGAGGGATTTAAATGGATATAGAAAGAATGACTGTAAGAGTTCAAAAAGCTTTAAATGAAGCTTATAATGAAGCTGTAAAGCATCATAATCAACAAGTAGACTCAATACATTTATTTGCTGCTTTAGTTAATCAAGAGGATGGCCTTATCCCTAATATCTTTGAAAAGATGAATATATCTATTGAGTCTTTAAAACAAACTATCGACTCTGAATTAAATAGGCTTCCTCAAATATACGGAGAGGGTGTAAGTTCACAAGGTGTAACTGCATCTAGAAGAATAAATGAAGTTTTAATAAAAGCTGAAGACATATCTAAAGAATTTAAAGATTCATACATAAGTGTAGAACATGTAATGCTTGCTCTTATAGATATGGAATCTAATTCTAACGTTGGTAAAATATTAAAACAATATAATATAAATAAAAATGACTTTTTAAATGTATTATCTCAAGTTAGAGGTAATCAAAGAGTTGAAACTCAAGATCCAGAAGGTACTTATGAAGCTCTTGCTAGATATGGTACTAATTTAGTTGATTTAGCTAAAAAGCATAAATTAGACCCTGTTATAGGTAGAGATGAAGAAATAAGAAGAGTTATTAGAATACTTTCAAGAAGAACTAAAAATAATCCAGTTTTAATTGGTGAACCAGGAGTAGGGAAAACTGCTATAGTAGAAGGTCTAGCTGAGAGAATAGTAAGAGGAGATGTTCCTGAAGGTCTAAAAGATAAAGTCATTTTTTCTCTAGATATGGGTGCATTAATAGCTGGTGCTAAATATAGAGGCGAATTTGAAGAGAGGCTTAAAGCTGTACTTAAAGAAGTTCAAAGTTCTGAAGGTAAAATAATATTATTTATAGATGAAATTCATACTATCGTTGGCGCTGGAAAAACAGAAGGATCTATGGATGCAGGGAACTTAATAAAACCAATGCTTGCTCGTGGAGAATTAAATTGTATTGGTGCAACTACGTTTGATGAGTATAGACAATATATAGAAAAAGATAAAGCTTTAGAAAGACGTTTCCAACCAGTTATAGCTGATGAACCTACCGTTTCAGATACAATATCTATTCTTAGAGGCTTAAAAGAACGTTTTGAGATACATCATGGTGTCAGAATACATGATAGTGCAATAGTAGCTGCTGCTAAATTATCAGATAGATATATATCAGATAGATTTTTACCAGATAAAGCAATCGATTTAATAGATGAAGCAGGTGCTATGATACGTAGTGAAATAGATTCAGTTCCAACTGATTTAGATATCGTAAGAAGAAAGTTATTTACATTAGAAACTGAAAGAGAAGCTTTATTAAAAGAAAATGATGAAAAAAGTAAAAAGAGATTAGAAAAAACAATTAAAGAAATAGCTGAATTAAAATCTAAAAATGATGAAATGACTGCAAAATACGAAAAAGAAAAAGGTCAAATACTAGAAATAAGAAATTTAAAAACTCAATTAGATGAAGCTAAAGGAAATGTTGAAAAATATGAAAGAGAGTATGACTTTAATAAAGCAGCTGAAGTTAAATATGGAGTAATACCAAAGCTAGAAGAACAAATAAAAGCATGTGAAGAAAATATGCAAAAAAGTTATGAAAATGCTTTATTAAAAGAAGAAGTTACTGAAAATGAAATTTCTGAAATTGTTGCTAAATGGACAGGAATACCAGTTACAAAGCTAATGGAAGGAGAAAGAGAAAAGCTTCTTAAATTAGAAGATGACCTTCATAACAGGGTAATTGGTCAAGATGAAGCAGTAACAGCTGTTGCTAATGCAGTAATTAGAGCAAGAGCTGGTCTTAAAGATGAAAATAAACCAATAGGTTCATTTATATTCTTAGGACCTACAGGTGTTGGAAAAACAGAACTTGCGAAAACTTTAGCTAATAATTTATTTGATAGTGAAGAAAATATTATTAGAATCGATATGTCTGAATACATGGAAAAACATGCAGTATCTAGACTAATAGGACCTCCTCCTGGATATGTAGGATATGAAGAAGGTGGTCAATTAACAGAAGCAGTAAGAAGATCTCCTTATTCAGTAATATTATTTGATGAAATAGAAAAGGCTCATGAAGATGTATTCAATTTGTTTTTACAGATATTAGATGATGGTAGACTTACAGATAATAAAGGTAAAACTGTAGACTTTAAGAATACACTTATAATAATGACATCAAATATAGGAAGTAGCTATTTATTAGAAGCTAAAAATGGTTATATAAACGAAGAAACAAAAGAATTGGTAATGAATGAAATGAAACGTAGATTTAAACCAGAGTTTTTAAACAGAGTAGATGACATAATTATGTTTAAACCTCTTGATAAAAATGAAATCAAGAAAATCATCGATATCTTTATGTCTGACTTAAGAAGAAGATTAAGTGAGAAAAATATATCTGTAGAAGTTACTGATGTTGCTAAAGATATAATGGCTAAAGAAGGTTATGATCCTGTATATGGTGCAAGACCACTTAAAAGATATATAGGAAATACTTTAGAAACTATTATAGCGAGAATGATCATAGCAGGTACAATATATAGTGGTTGTACTATAGTTGTAGATGGAGAAGATGAAAATATAGATATACATGTTAAATAAATAATATATCACTTTAGATAAATAATAAAAATAGCAATATGTTAGTGTACTAAATCTAAACATATTGCTATTTTTTATATGCATTTAATTAAAGTCTTTTAAATCCTTCTCCTATTGTTTCAAATGTATCACTTATTATTATAAAAGCATTTGGGTCTATAGTCTTTACCAACTTTTTCATAGTTACAACTTGTTTTTTTGATACTACAACTAAAAGTACATTTTTATTATTTTTAGTATAGAATCCTTCTCCTTTTAAAATAGTAGCTCCTCTATCAAGTTCTTCCATAATTGAGCTTCCTATTTCTTGATATTTATCAGATATTATAGTGAAAGAACTTGATGTATTTATACCTTCTACTATAATATCACTTACCTTTACAATTATATATAATGCTATAGCAGAATAAAGAGCAATTTCTATATTTCCACTTACTATACCAGAAAGAATTACTATTACTCCATCAGCACATCCCATAAGCATCGATATACTAATAGATGGCATAAATTTATTAGCTAATACCCCAATTAAATCGGTTCCACCTGTACTACCATTTATTCTAAATATTAATCCTAAGGAAATACCCATTATAATTGCACCTGATATAGTTGATAATAAAACATCATTTGTTATATGAATAGATCCTAATCCTTCTGTTAATTTTAATGATAAGGTAAGAAATGTTATACCTAAAGCTGTTTTAAATGAATCTTTTTTACTTAAAATTCTATAAGCAAATAAAAAAAGAGGTATATCTACACTTATATTAATTAGCCAAATAGGTATTCCTGTAAGTGTACTTACTAATATAGATACCCCTGTTAACCCACCTGGCGCTATATCATGAGGATCAAAAAACATATTTATAGATATTGCCATAAGTAAGCAACCTATAATTAATATAAAAACATCACTAATACTTAGTTTTGTATTTTTCATATTGCCCTTCCTCCAGTTATAAAATTTATATTATATATATTTCTATTAAATTAATTTCATACCTTCTTATAACTTATATGTTTAACTTAACCAATAACCTCAGTCATATACTCGAATTCAAAGTTAAAATATCTTTATTAAATAATATATGATATAATAAAAAGTTGGTAAAAGCTAAAAATAAATAAAAGATGATTTAGGAGGGCATTATGGCAAATACATTTTACATAGTAAGACATGGTGAAACTAATTGGAATATACTAGGTAAAACTCAAGGACATGGAAACTCTAATCTAACACAAAAAGGTAAAGAGCAAGCATCAACACTTGCCAAGAGTATGAAAAAATATCCTATTAATTATATATATACTAGTGATTTAGGTAGAGCTATAGAAACTGCAGATATAATTGCAAATGAATTAAATCTAGAAGCTAAGCAAACTTCAAGTTTAAGAGAAATGGGATTTGGTGTATGGGAAGGCTTATTAATAGATGAAATAAAAGAAACTTATGGTGACATGTATAGTATATGGAGAAACTCTCCTCACTTAGTAGATATTCCAGGTGGAGAAACCTTATCTATAATTAGAGATAGAGTTAATGAATTTATAACAGAATTAAATGAAAAGTATGATAATAAGCATATAGTCTTAGTAAGTCATTCAGTAACTGTAAGAGTTATTCTTTTATCTTGTTTAGCTTCAGGACTTGAAAATATATATAGAATAAAACAAGATAATACAGCTTTAAATATTGTTGAATTTAGAAACTATGGTCCTGTTGTTATAAAAATGAATGATACAAGCCATTTTAAGACTAATTACAATACCAATAAATCAGCATTAGAATAAAGGAGAGTACCTATATGGCAAAAGTTATAGTAGTTGGAGGAGGACCATCTGGTATGATGGCAGCTCTAACAGCTTCAAAACAACATGAGGTTACATTAATAGAAAGAAATAGTGAGTTAGGAAAGAAACTTAAGTTAACTGGTGGAGGAAGATGCAATATAACTAATAATAGAGATATTGAAGAATTCTTTGAGAAGGTAGTTAATAATAAAAAATTCTTATATAGTAGTTTTTATACATTTACAAATAGAGATTTATTAAACTATTTTTCTAATAAAAACTTAGAGTACAAAGTTGAAGAACATAACGACCAAAAAGTTTATACTAAAAGTGACAAAGCTGAAGAAGTAATAAATACTTTACAACATGATTTAATAAGTAACAACGTAAATATAATGTATAATACAAAAGTAGTTGATCTTATAGTTGAAGATAGTATTGTAGTAGGAGTTATAACTGAAAATAATAAGCGTATATTTGCAGATAAGGTTATTATCTCTACTGGTGGTAAGAGTTATGAAAGTACTGGTTCTGATGGTTTGATGTATGATATTTTAAAAAGATATAACCATACTGTAACTCAAATTTACCCAGCTTTAATTCCTCTTACTATAGAGGAGCATTGGATAAAAAACTTACAAGGAATATCACTTCAAAAAGTCGAATTATCTTGTAAAAAGAAAAAGATATCTAAAGTAGGAGATATGTTATTTGCACATTTCGGCATTACTGGACCTTGTGTACTTATAATGTCATCATATATTAATAAAATGCTTTCCAATGGAAAGGTAATACTTACAATAGATACTTTACCTAATATGAGTATAGAAGAACTCTCTAGTATTTTAAGAGAAAATCCTAATAAAAATGTAATTAATAATTTAAAAGGAGTTCTTCCTCAAAATTTCTTAAAGGCAATATTTGATGTCCTTAACTTAAGTGATAAAAAAGCTAATGAACTATCTAAAAAAGATGAAAATAGAATTCTAGAGTATTTAAAGAATATGCAGCTTACTTGTAATGGTTCTTTAAGTATAAAAGCTTCTCAAGTAACTAGCGGAGGTATTTCTGTTAAAGAAATAAATTCATCTACTTTAGAATCTAAAATAATCAAAAATTTATATCTTACAGGAGAAGTTATTGATATAGATGCTGAAACAGGTGGGTATAATCTACAAATAGCATTTTCAACAGGTTATCTTGCAGGATTAAGTGTATAGGTGATATATTATGAAAGTTTTAGCAATAAGAGGAGCGACAACGGTTAATTACAATACCAAAGAAGATATTTTAAAAGAAACAACATTGCTTATAAATGATATAATAAAAAGTAATGGTTTACATAGCGATGATATAATAAGTATGTGCTTCACTATGACAAGTGATTTAGATGCAGCATATCCGGCAGTTGCTGTTAGAGAGAATTTAGAATTAATTGATATACCTTTACTAAATTTTGAAGAAAAATATATAGTTGGAAGTTTAAGAAAATGTATAAGAGTATTAATTTATATTAATAGCAAAAAAGAAAAAAAAGATATAAATCATATTTATTTAAATGAAGCTAAAATTTTAAGACCGGATTTAATAAAATAAAATTAGACAAAATAGGAGAAACAAGTATGAATAATTTAGTAATAGCAGTTGATGGACCAGCAGGCGCAGGAAAAAGTACAATAGCGAAGATAATAGCAGAAAAGCTAAATATAAACTATATAGATACAGGAGCTATGTATAGAGCTATAACTTATAAATGTTTAAAAAACAACATAGATATAAATAATGAGGAAGAAGTTATAAAGATAGCTAAGAATACTGACATAGACTTTAGAGACAATAACCTATATCTAGATAAAGAAGTTGTTAAAGAAGAAATAAGAACTATGGAAGTTAGCAATAATGTTTCAAATGTAGCTAAAATAAAAGAAGTTAGATATCTTATGGTAGATGTCCAAAGAGAAATAGGTCAAAGAAACTCTGTTATATTAGATGGAAGAGATATAGGTTCTTATGTATTCCCTAATGCAGACTACAAATTCTTCTTAGTAGCAACACCAGAAGAAAGAGGAATGAGACGTTTCAAAGAACTTACTGAAAAAGGATATGAAACATCTTTAGAAGAAATAATAAAAGATATAATAAAGAGAGATGAAATAGATTCTAATAGAGAATTTGCTCCGTTAGTAAAAGCTGATGATGCTATAGAAATAGATACTACTGGAAAAAGTATAACTGAAGTAGTTGAGTCTGTTTTAGCGAAAGTAAGTCTTTAAATATAAGGGGAGATAGAATGAATTTTTATAAATTTACAATTAAATCATTTAAATTATTTTCTAAAACATTTTTTAAATATAGAGTCATAGGGGCTGAAAATATTCCTAATGAAGGTAACTTAGTAGTTGCAGCTAATCATAAGTCTAACCTGGACTCAATATTTATTGCAGCTGCAATTGAAAATAGAGAAGTAGCTGCAGTTGCAAAAAAGGAATTATTTAAAATAAAACCATTATCTTATATTTTAGATAAATTAAATGTTATACCTATAAATAGAGAAAACCCTGATATATCTACTATAAAAAATATTTTAAAAGCTATAAAAAATGGGTATGTATTAGGTATATTCCCTGAAGGAACAAGAATTAAAGAACCAGGATTTGGAGAAGCTAAAGCTGGTTTATCTATGTTTGCAATAAAAGGAAAAGCTGTAGTGGTTCCTATATCTATAATATCCAATTATAAACTATTTAATAGGGTTACTATATATATAGATAAACCTATATCATTTGAAGAATATTATAGAGAAAAACTTACTACTAAAGATTATGAGAGATTATCTCAAAATATATTAGAAGTAATAAAGGAAAACTACTATATAAATTCAAAATAGGAGATAACATATGAAAGTTAAAATATCTAAAAATGCTGGCTTTTGCTTCGGTGTAAAAAGAGCTATGAATATGGCTTGGAACGAATTAGAACAAAGAGACAGTGGAGTATATGCCTTAGGTCCACTTATTCATAATAAGCAAGCTGTATCAAAGTATGAAGAAAAAGGCCTTAAGACAGTTGATAATCTAAATGAAATACCATCTAATGAAAGTGTAATAATAAGATCTCATGGTGTTGGAGAAAGTGTATATACAAAGTCTGAAAGTAAAGAAATTACTATTATAGATACAACTTGTCCTTTTGTAAAAAAGATTCATAATCTAGCTAAAGACTATAGTGATAAAGGTTACAAGATAATAGTGATCGGAGATAAAAACCATCCTGAGGTAATAGGTATAAATGGATGGTGCAAAGAAGATGCTATTATAATAAAAACTTTAAATGAAATCGATGATATAGACTTTGATTTAAATAAAAAATACTGTGTTGTATCTCAAACGACAATAAATCCTGAATTATATAATTCTATAGTAGATAAACTTTCAAAAATATTAGATGATGTTATATATAAAAATACAATATGCTCAGCTACAAAAGAAAGACAACAATCAGCTAGAGAATTATCCAATGAAGTAGATTGTATGATCGTTATAGGTGGTAAACATAGTTCAAATACTCAAAAACTTGTAGATATATGTAAGGATATAGTTCCTACATTTGCAATAGAAACGAAAGATGAACTAAATAAAGAAGATTTAGGTAAATACAATGTAATTGGTGTTACAGCTGGTGCATCAACTCCAGATTGGATAATATCGCAAGTTATAGATTTTATCCAATCTATATAAAAAAGAGAAGCTTAAGCTTCTCTTTTTTCTTTTGTAGTATAAAATATTCTAAAACTCACATATTAAAGTAAGACGTAAAAATCTTAAAAGGTGATTATATGCATATACTAGATTTAACATCTAATGAAATGTTAGATAATATTGATGATACATCTTATAAAAAAAGTAACTATAATCTAATATTATGTACTCCAGATGAGTTAAAGTCATTAAAAGATACATTAGAAATAGATGAAGTTACATTTGATGAGTGTTTAGAATTTGATGATAGTATGAAGTTAGACATATTTGAAAAATACGATTTTATAAGTCTAAATACATACCAATTAGATAAAAGAACACTTCTTCTTGAAGAGATAAATATGTATTTGTCAGATAAGTTTATATTAATAGTTGTGAAAGAAGATCATTTTTTATACGATTATATAAAAGATTTGATGAGTAATAAAAGGTTTATAAATTCAAATCCTACAGTTGTACTTTATAGAGTGAACTATTTAATATTTAAAAAGATAATGCTAAATGGATTTGAAAATTTAGAATTAATAGAAGATATGATATTAGAAATGGAAGACAATATAATGAATGGAACATCAGATAAAAATATATCTGATATAAATGAAATAAGAAATTTAACTAGAATTATAGTAAAAAACACAAGACCATTACTATACATTGGTGACAGGATATTAAAAGAGGATATAAGATATATGAAGAGTTCTAAAATGAAAAAGCATGGTATATCATTAGAAAATTTACAAAATATTGATTTTGGGATAGATAAGCTATATAGTTTTGCTATATCTACAAGAGAACTTGCTGATAGGTTATTAGACATATACTCTTCACAAGTAGCAGAGAAGACTAATTCATTAATAACAAAACTTACTATATTGACAGGTATAGCTTCTCCCCTTACAATTATTACCGGTATATATGGTATGAACTTCAAATATATGCCAGAACTAAATAATCATTATTCTTATTTTATAACTTTATTAATTATGTTGGCAATTGTCATTGTAAGTTTAATCACACTAAAAATCAAAAAAATACTCTAAGTTTACATAATAAAGTTATTTTAAACATAGAGTATTTTTTTATATAAAAAAAGTTGGTAATTTATTAAACTTAGTTTTGATAAGCGAATTTTTATAAATTTTATGAAAATTATCTAAAAAACTTCTATTTTTTTGTTTATTTTTAGCAATTTCTATTATTAGCCTCTAAAATCGATTTTAAGGACATTTGTATTTTTTACGATTAAATACATTATGTATTTTCTGTAATGTATTTAAAATCGAATATAGAAGGTGGATTTTTTTACGATTCCCTATTATGTTTACCATATTAATATTATGTTAACTAAGTTTAAATAGACTTTCTGAAATTTTATCTGAAGCTTCTTTATCCATTTCTTTAAGTACATGAGAATATATATTAAGTGTAGTATTGATATTAGAATGACCAACTCTTTCTGATATCACTTTTATGGGAACTTTAGAGTTTATAAGTAAAGTTACATGAGAATGCCTTAAGTCATGAAATCTTATATGATCTAAATTATTTTTTTCTAAAAATCTAGAAAACTTCCTGCTGAGTACATCTTGAGCTATAGGCATACCATTATTATCAAAAAATATAAAATTATTATCTTTTTTGATAATACCTCTCAATTTAAGCTCTATGCATTTACGTTTGTGTTCTCTTAGTAAGTTTATGATTTCTAATGGAGCAGATATAGTCCTTATAGATGCATCTGTTTTAGGGCTTTTTAAAATAACCTTTCCATTAGAGCGTACAGTTATCTTATTTATTGTTATATGCTTTTCTTCAAAATCTATATTGTCCCAAGTTAAACCTAATATTTCTGATATTCTCAAACCCAATCCAACAGCTAGCACTATAGGTAGCTCTAACTCTGTATTCTTAGATATGTTCAATAATTTCAACATATTTTCTTGATTGTATATCTTATTTTTGAATTTTTTAGACTTTGGAATTTCTATATATTCCACTACATTATCTCTAATTAACTTAAGCCTATAAGCTCTTCTTAAAGCTAAATTTAAGATATTTATATGTATTTTTATAGTTTGAGGACTTAATATTCCTACTAAATCATCTACATAGTTTTGTATGTGAATAGGTTTTAAGTCTTCTAATTTTATGCTTCCTATTATGGGGATTATATATTTATTACAAATTCTAAGGTAATTATTATATGTAGTTATAGATAGATTTTCTTTATATTTTTCTAAAAACTCTAATATGTGATTTTTTAATGTTACCTTATTAGGAGTTAAAAAGTCATCATTATAAATTTCATCTTTTAACTCAACTAATCTTTTATTTGCATCTCTTTTCTTTTCGAATGATCCCATATTTTTCTGCTTTTTCTTTCCGCTCTCTGGATCTTTATATTCTAAATAAACTATATAGTTTTTACTTCTTTTTCTTATAAAAACAAAACTCATGTTATTCCTCCAAATTGTTTTATATAAATGATTTTATCATAAAACTTCTACAAAAAACAGTTTAAAATTCTGACATATAACTGACATAAAAGAAACTTCGTAGTATAAACTCGTTGAAAATACGCATTTATTAAAAAATGGCATAAAAGTATATATTTTATGTTTCTATGAACGAATATATTCTCTAAATCATAAAGTATATAGAAAGTTATATAAACTCAAAGGGGGTTGAGTATGAAAAACAATACTTATCCTCAAATGAAAATTATAAAAACTAATCGATGTATATTAAGACCTGCAACATTAGAAGATGCAAATGATATGTTTGAATACTACAGTCAAAGCAAAGTTGTTAAATATCTCCCAATGCAAAAGCACAATACCATAGCAGATACAAAAAGATTCATCAAAACATTCTTTTTAAGCAACTATAAAAAAGGAAATATCGGTCACTTCGCTGTTGTATTCAAAGAGAATAGTAAAACTATAGGTAATGTAGGATTCAATAACATAACCAGCACTTCTAAAGAAGGAGAAATAGGAATATGCATCAATCCTAAATATTGGGGCCTTGATTTATCATCAGAGTTAGCTTTAGCTATGTTAAGATATGGATTTGAGGATCTTAATTTACAAAAAATAATAGCGATTACATTTGAAGACAATAATTATTCACGAAAATCTCTTGAGAAGCTTGGTTTTAACTACTTAGGAGTATTTAAGAAGAACCTTCATTCTTCTATATCTAGTCTAGTAACTTGTCATAAGTACGAAATGTCACAAGAGTATTATTTTAAAAGATTAAACAAAAAATATAAAAGGAATGATTAATTTGGCGAATGTTAATGACGATAATTGGATAAATAAACATTTAAAATTTTCTATAGCCCGAGCGTGTAACAAAAAAGAAAAAGATATAACAAAAGAATTTCTAAGTAAGTTGACAGAGCTTAACTTATCAGAGCAAAGCATAAAGAGTTTACATGGGTTACAATATGCGAGAAGCTTAAATAATCTTATCCTTAATAAAAACTACATTAAAACAGCAGACGAAATAAGTAATTTATCAAATTTAGAAAATCTAGAATTAAGCGAAAATAGAATAGAAAATATCTCTTTTTTACCTAAACTAAAAAAACTTAAAAGTGTCAGTTTGGATTATAACAATATACGCAACATCCCCAATTTATCAGAATTAAAGCACCTAGATTTAATAAATATCTCCAATAACCGTATAGATGATTTTTCTTTTATGAATTCCCTAGTAAATAAAGAAATAAAAATAATAGCCAGCGAACAATTAGTATGCTTAAATCCTATATTTGTAAATCAAGGAGACAATTACATTTTTAAACCCACTATAATATGGGAGGATAATAACATTATTTCTTGCAACAACGTACAAGTTACCGGTAAGTACAGTGATTTATATACAGATGAAAGACCTTCACTTTTATATTCTATTTCAAAAATAATAATAAAAAATATTTGTTCAGACTGCCTTGTTAAAGCGGATTTTTATCACGAGGTTCCTTTTTTTAAGTCAGGTTTATTAAGCGGAGTTCTTATACAACCATTACTTTTAAATGTAAGTAATGCTTCTTTTAGCTTAGAGAGTACAAATCCTAATATATATTCTATATCAGGAAAACTAGTTCTTAACGATTCTGATACATTAAATAACAAAGTAATTACAATAATAGATTCTAACGGTAATAAATATTATAGCACTACAAATAGTAACGGAATGTATACTTTTAATAACTTAAAAGAAGATAGATACACATTATTATTTCCATTTCTTAATGATTATAACTATGTAACTCCAAGCTTATATGTAATAAATTTAAAAGATAAAAAATCTATCAATATCGATGCCTTTGTATCTTCTGTTTAGATAAAATAAAATGTTTGATTCTTTTTTATAATGGTATATAATATATATATCTAAGAAATAGAGAGGAATTGATTAAATGAAAGTTACTTTACCACAAACAGCAATCGATACATTAAACAAAATAATAGGAGAAAATGCAGATAAACCATCAAGCATAAGAATATACTTTGCAGGTTTTGGATGCAGTGGTCCATCATTTGGTCTTGCTTTAGATGAGCAAAATAGTTCAGATGTAACATTTGACCATGAAGGATTACATTTCGTAATGGATCAAGCAGAATACGCTCAATACGGAGACGTGACTATAGAAGATACTGGATATGGATTCAGAATAGTAGTAGAAAACATGCCTGAAGGTGGCGGCGGTTGCAGTGGAGGATGCTCTGGTTGCGATTGTTAATTAGATTATATTAATAGAGTATTGGCTTAAAGCTAATACTCTATAATTTTTTACAAATTTATTACAACTTAAGGAGAGGCCAATGAGAAGAAGAAAGAAAAAAGGATCCGATGAGAAATTAATCAGTTATACAAATTATGTAATAAAAGAAAATATAGAAGATTTAAAAGGTAATTGGAGTCTAAAATTTAAAAATGAAAATCCTATATATGTAGAATTTGGTACAGGAAGAGGAAAGTTTATAACAACTTTAGCAAAGCAAAATCCAAATATAAACTATATAGCTATGGAAATTAAAGAAGAAGTACTATTAAAAGCTGTAGAAAAAGCAGATGAGGCCAAGTTAGATAATATCCTATTTGTATGGGGGAATGTAAACAATATTCTAGACTCCTTTGATAAAGGAGAGATAAGCCGAGTATATGTTAATTTTTGTGATCCATGGCCAAAGAAAAGGTGGTCAAAAAGAAGGTTAACACACTCTAACTTCCTTGATAAATATAAAGAAATACTATCAGACGAAGGAGAATTACACTTCAAAACTGACAACCAAGACTTATTTGAATTTAGTTTAAATGAAATAGCTTCTAACAATTGGTTATTAAAAAATATATCACTAGATTTAGCTAAGAATACAGAGATAAACAATGTAACTACAGAATATGAAGATAAATTTATGTCACAAGGTATGAAAATATTTAGATGTGAAGCTTCTAAGCGACTTACATTATAATTAAACTACAAAGCACCTAAATAGGATAATCGAAGTTCAATTATCCCATTTGGGTGCTTTTTAAAATAAATTTCGATCTCTAGTAGTAGAATAAACTCCTAATAATACAACAGCACAATATATAGCATATAATGCAACCTTTACTTCTTGTATTGTTACTGTAGTAGATATTTCATTACCTTCTGGTAAAACTACTAATATAGCCGATATACCTATAAGTAATGGATTTATAACAATTTGTTTATCAGTTCTTAATATCATTATTTTACCTATCCAAATAATAGTTAATACTATAAATGCTATTTTAAGTACAAATTCTGCAGTATCCAACATAATAAAACGCCTCTCATTCGGTGGATTAACACCATCGTAAATTAATTTAGTTTTCAGTATATAAATTATAATACTTTTCATAAAAAATATAAATAGAAAATTAACAATAAATAGAATATGATATATTTATAAGTTTTAAATCATACTTATTATTATACATATTATTAGGGGGGATAACATGAATTCGCATTTCTCAAACTATTACACAGAAGCTCTCGGTGCAATAATTGGAGTTTTTACAAGTTTATACGCCTATTTGAATGGTTGGATGTATGTATACGGAAATATAAATAGAAATTTCGATTCATTAAGCTTTGGAGGAGTAATTGCCAGTTACTTTTTATTGCCGCTTTGTGTAATTATGTTGATTCTATCAGCAATAAACACATATACAAACGAAAAATATATTTTCAATATACCAATAAGTACTATAAATAAAGCTATATGCATTATAACTGTTATAATTGGATTATTAGGAGCTAAAGCTTACTTTTTAATACCTTCAATTTTTATTTTATTCAACATATATAAGGAATGGTTTAAAGTAAAAATTAAGAGGATAAATGAAGAAAGTGTCAATAATGATGAAGGAGAACAAATGTTCTTAACAAAATCATTCTCCAATAAAATATTAGAAAATGATCTTGAAAATGTATTTTTTACAGAACAAGAAAAGGAATTAGCTCTAGAAAAAGAAATAAAAACACTAGCAACAAAAAAAGTCATGGCATTAGAGCTTTTAGAAAAAAAATCTGATCCTCAATTTATAATGGAAATTACAGGTTTAACATTAAAAGAAATCCAAGAATTAAAAAAGCAAGAAGCTAAAAGCTAAATTCACTTATATTTAATAATATATGTATAAAAATTAAAGGTATTTTTTAGTTTAATATCGAAGTATAATTTAAACAAAGTTAATTTAGTACTGTAGATATTTTAAATAATACAAAAGGAGGATATTGAAATGGAAGTATTAAAAGTTTCATCAAAATCTAATCCTAATTCTGTGGCAGGAGCTCTAGCAGGAGTACTAAGAGAAAAAGGAAACGCAGAAATCCAAGCTATCGGTGCTGGCGCATTAAATCAAGCTATAAAGTCAGTAGCAATTGCAAGAGGATTTGTAGCTCCAAGTGGTATGGATTTAGTTTGTGTTCCAGCTTTTACAGACATTGAAATTGACGGAGAGCAAAAAACAGCTATAAAATTAATAATAGAACCTAGATAATAATTAGGATAATAAATAAAAAAGCAACAAGCTATTTTTAAGCTGTTGCTTTTTTATTTACTTATAAACTTGATCAAATGCATAAAATAATCTTTAATGGTAAGTATAAATAAAGTAATAAAATAGTATATTATCATTTAGGAGGATTTTATGCAATTAAGAAGAGCTATGGAGATAGTAAATTCAAAAGATTCAAATACAAATGTCAATTCAAAGATTTTCTATAAAGAGAATCAGGTTAATATCATAAGTGTAGATAACAATATTGGTACTGCATATGTTGAATCTATGGATGGAAACTATAAATATGAAGTAAGCCTAGAACAATTAAATGAAGTTTTATATTAAATTACATACAAATAATTAATTAATGAGAATTTACTTAGTTTATTTAAATTTTATGAAGCTAAACTAAATAAATTCTCCTAAGCCTAAAATAGTTTAATCTTAAAGCTATAGCTAGTAATCATAAATATTATTATTTTTAAGTAGTAATTTCTAAATCGTTTGTTTAATTCCATTCTAAAAAATAGGTTAGTCTAGTAGGGTAATTTGATAGAGAAGGGTTTTATTAAAATCGTCAAATAGGATTAACTTAATATGAAGCTATATATAATGAAAAGAAAGTAAATGTGTTAAAGGTTAAAGTTTATAAAATAGAATAAATAAATGATCATATCTTATTAAAACAACTCATGAATCCGATAAATTAAAGTAAATAACAATATTAACCATATTTAATTAAGTAAAATGAAATTTCTACGACGGAGCGAATTAATTTTATTAAGTTTAAATTAAAATCAAGCAATCTTAATAAAAATACAATTTTTCACACATATATATACATACGTAATGATATTTTGAATAAATTTGTAGATATATGTATATAAATATCTATACATATATAATGCGTAAGAATATACATTTTATAACATAGTTGCTGTAAATTAAATTTATATATGTATATAAAAACTAAATATATATAATATCTGCGTATATGTATGTACAAAGGAGTAGTTATAATAATCAACATATAACTAGTTTCTAAATGTATATTTAGGGAATAGTTATATAAATAAACATTATATACAGTACTCTTAATATAATTTTTTAGTATTTTTTAAATTTATAAATGTATACTATTTTTTCTCTTCACTCTTATTTTATTCATATTCATATTCAAAATCTGTATATAAATGTAAATATAAATTAATAATTAATAAACTTCATATAATTTTATTTATATATAATACTTAGTTATTTTAGTTATTTTAAATTTTTTTGATCCTTACAATATATTTATATAGATATATTATTTATTTTGTATACATACATATTTAATTTTAATATCTATCTAATCTCTTCTTATCTTTTATCCATTGAAAGAAAAAAACTAATATGATATTTTATATTATTATACACATAATAATTAATTTGAAATTTAGGATTATTTTGAACAAGGATAAAATCTTAAAAATTAACAATAAATCAGACAAACCAGATAATATAGTTATTAGAGATAACAACATTGTGGAAAAATGTATTAAAATAGAAAATCAACTACCTAAGTTTATGAAAGATTATTTCATATATCTAAAAGGCTCTGTAGCCGTTTCTACGCGTTATGCTTACCTTGAAGATATAAACTTCTTTTGCACTTATTTAGTCGAGTCTCAGGAGCTTACGAGAGCTGAAAGTACAAAAGATATAACTCTTGAGGAATTTAATTCTATAAAAGCAAGAGATGTTAATCTATTTCTTGGAGATTATTGTAGTAGATACTATAAGCATACAGAAAAAAATACATTAATATTTGAAAATAACAATAGAGCTTTAGCTAGAAAAAAATCATCTCTGTCTACCCTATTTAAATTTCTTTATAGGAATGAACAATTAGAAAATAACATTACAGATGGATTTAACCCAATTAAGCTTCCTAAGCCTCAACCGGATGCAATAAAAAGGCTTGATATTGATGAAGTTACTAAAATGCTAGATGCAGTAGAAAGCGGCGAAGGTCTTACTGAAAAAGAAAAAGTATATTGGAAAAAGACTAAGCTTCGTGACAAGGCTATCTTAGCATTATTCGTAACCTATGGACTAAGACTTAATGAGCTTAGAGAACTTAATATTTCTTCTTTTAACTTCTCTAGAGGTGAATTTAAGATTTATAGAAAAAGAGGTAAAGAGGTTCTTATGCCTATAAACCATACATGCGAAACTGTTGTAAAAGATTATATTTTTAATGAAAGGCCTAAAAGCGAGTCGTTAAGTGATGATGTTAAGGATGCTTTATTCTTATCTCTTCAGAAAAAAAGGATTACACCTAAGTCTATTAGAGATCTTGTGAAAAAGTATACGTCTATTTCTATGGATACATCTAGAAATAAAGGATATAGTCCACATAAATTAAGAGCCACTGCTGCTACTTCTTTAATACAAACAGGTTTTTCTATTTATGATGTTCAAAATCTACTAGATCATGATAATGTTACAACTACCCAACTTTACGCTGCTCATAAAAAGAATGTTAAGCGTGATATTGTTAATAACTTCGAATGGGTTGATGACAATGATAAACTTGAATCTATAAAAGAAATTGAAAATGACATAGAAACCAATGAATCTTTATAAATTTTGCTTACTAATATGTATTTAACTTATTTAGAACAAACGTTTGTGAAATCAAGCTTCTTGTGTTAAAATATAATTATAAAAGCTTAATTAGATTATATTACGTTGGAAATTTTAAACGTTATTTAATACATCATTTATAAATAGAAGGGAGTTGATTTTATGTATTTAGACTTAAGTGAAAAACAACTAGGTGTACTAGAATTTATTAAAGAACAACTTATTGCAAAGGGATATCCACCTTCTGTAAGAGAAATATGCGCTGCTACTGGTGTAAAATCTACATCAACAGTTCATGGATATTTAAACAAATTAGAAGAATTGGGATATATCAGAAGGGACCCTACTAAACCTAGGGCAATTGAGATATTAGATGATACTGTAGGATATAACGTATCAGGATTTAATCAAGAGGTTTTAAACTTACCTCTAGTTGGTCAAATAACTGCTGGTGAACCAATATTAGCCCAAGAAAACATAGAGGAATATATTCCGCTACCTGCAAACCTTATACATGGTCATGAAAACTTTTTATTAAAAGTTAAAGGGGAAAGCATGATTAACGCAGGTATATTAGATGATGACTATTTAATTGTTGAAAAGAAAAACATTGCATTCAATTCACAAATAGTTATTGCTCTTATAAATGGAGAGGTTTCTACTGTTAAAAGATTCTTTAAAGAAGGGAATTATGTAAGATTACAACCTGAAAATGATTTTATGGATCCAATACGTGTTGAAGCTAAAAATGTAGAGATTTTAGGTGTAGTTACAGGGGTATTTAGATCTATGGTCTAAAATATAAACTAGTTAAAAAATAAAAAAGATATGATTTATTTTTAAATCATATCTTTTTTATTTTATGTAATATTTATTAAGCTAATTCTAAAGCTATTTCCATCATTTTAGTGAATGCTACTTGTCTTTCATGTGCAGTAGTTTCTTCTCCAGTAAATGGACAATCAGATATTGTAAGTATTGTTAAAGCATTCACTCCTGCTCTAGCCGCATTCATATATAAAGCTGCAGCTTCCATTTCTACACAAAGTACACCCATTTTTTGCCACTTAAGTAATGCATTTGAACCGGGCTCTCCATAGAATACATCTGAAGATAAAATATTACCTACTGTTACATCTGTACCTTGTTCCTTAGCAACATTTACAGCTTTTTGTAATAATTCAAAGCTTGCTATTGGAGCAAACGTACCTGGTAATTCATATGAAGATGCATAATTTGAATTTGTACAAGCACCCATACCGATTACGACATCATGTAACTTTAAGTTTTCATTTATTGCTCCTGCTGAACCAACTCTTATTAAGTTTTTTACACCATAGAAATGTATTAATTCGTATGAGTATATTCCTATTGATGGCATACCCATTCCACTACCTTGAACCGATACTCTTTTACCCTTATAGTATCCAGTGTAACCATACATACCTCTAACTGTATTATATTGCACAACATCTTCTAAGAATGTTTCTGCTATGAATTTCGCTCTAAGAGGATCTCCTGGTAATAAAACTGTTTCTGCTATGTCTCCAACTAATGCATTGTTATGCGGAGTTGGTACTGGTGATTTACTCATTGTTTGTGCCTCCTGAATATTTATAAATTATATTTTTTAATAGCAATATTATAACTTCTTTAATCATTGCATGCTTTAGTATACTATAATTGTTTAAATAAGTATATATATAAAGTATAAGTATAACATTGTTTCTTGTATATCTATGTGGAGGTGTGAATTTGTTTAAGAAAAAACAACGTATTGCAATTATAGTACTTATTCCTATGCTACTTTTCACTTTTATAGTCACCGTAAAAACAAAATCTTATTCTTCAAATCCAGCAAATATTATTCATGAATATTATGAATATAAAAATCAAAAGAAAATAAATGAAATTTCCAAATTACTATATAATAAAAATGAATTGGATAGTATTAAGCTTCAACTCTCCTATCTTTCAGAAGTAAGTATCGTAAGCATAAGAGAATATAATAATCCAAGTCTACTTAATCTATATTTAAAATCAAATGATAGTTTAAAGAATGATGATATAAAAATTTATAAGGTTATTTATACGGCATCTTACTCATCTCAAGAATTATATAAAAATGGAGAATATGAATC
>NZ_UWOT01000028.1:0-3222 GCF_900604535.1 Romboutsia sp. Marseille-P6047 | reverse complement strand
GGATAGACCAAGTGAATATTTAAGTAAAAAAAATATATTTTTATTAAAAGAAATACTGAAATATTTTGAAAAAGAAGGAATGCAGATTTTTATAAGTGGAAATGATTTAACTATTAAAAATTAAAGGAAAAGCCAGTCAATTTGACTGGCTTTATTTTTATCCAATAAACATTTGTGTCCAATATAATTGTCCTTTTGAATTTTGAGCAATACCTATACCTATTTCAGTGAAGTTAGCGTTTAATATATTTGCTCTATGACCTTCAGAATTCATCCAAGCAGTAACTACTTCAGATGGAGTTTTTTGTCCCATAGCTATGTTTTCTCCAGCTGTACGATAGCTTATTCCAAATTGCTTCATCATGTCAAATGGAGAACCATAAGTTGGAGAAGTATGGCTAAAGTAGTTTTTATTTACCATATCTTGAGATTTTATTGTAGCTACATTAGCTAAAGAAGCATTTGATTTAAGTGGACTTAAACCGTATTTAGCTCTTTCTTTGTTAACTAAGTTAACAACTTCTTGTTGATAAGCTGCGAAGCTATTTGAAGTTGATTCAGAGTTATTGTCAGAACCAGTATTGTTGTCTGGAGTATTATTTCCAGAGTTGTTATCAGAATCAGTATTGTTGTCTGGAGTATTATTTCCAGAGTTGTTATCAGAACCAGTATTGTTATCTGAAGTATTATTTCCAGAGTTGTTATCAGAATCAGTATTGTTGTCTGGAGTATTATTTCCAGAGTTGTTATCAGAACCAGTATTATTGTCTGGAGTATTATTTCCAGAGTTGTTATCAGAACCAGTATTATTATCTGAATTATCATTTCCTGTATCTGGAGTAGTTGGTTTATTTATACAGTTTGAATTTAAATCAAATTTATACTTTTTACCGTTTATACATAGATAAATAGAACCTTTTCTAGTGTATTTTGTAGTTTTTGTTGTTGTGCTAGTTAATGCACTTGCAGGTACTGCTGTACTTACCGTAGTTACAGTGACTACACCTAAAGCTAATAATGTTTTTAGTTTCTTTACCATAAAACATATCTCCCTTCATTATTAAAAATATATTTGTTTAAAATATTTAAAAAATGTTACTTATTTGTAACCTTTTATCTAGGGGGGTGCCCCTTTGTAAATCTATGATAACATAGAAATTTGTCGAAAAACCATGTAAATTTATGTAAAATGTATTATGAAAGAGTTAAATTAAGTTATTTCAATGATTATAGAAATTATTAAGAATAGAATAAAAGGTTTGACTACAGTGTTATGCGTAAAGAAATATATAATATAAATCGAATAGTAGAATAAAAAATGATACCCTATATATAAACTTAAATTAAGTTTATATATAGGGTATCATTGATAAGGTTGAACCTATATTTTTATATTGTTAATTAAATCATATTAAAAAAGTACATATAACCAACATATAATGCAGACAGTCCAACTAATCCATATATTATTCTACTAAATGAACTTATATTTCCAAATTTTCCATCGCCAGCAAAAATAGCAGCCACAAGGTCTAATTTAGCTACTGACACTAAGCCCCAATTAAGGGCACCGATTAAAACTAATATAACAGCTATATTATAAATAATTGTCATATGAATAACCTCCTACTCCTGTTTTTATTTGAGATTATAGACAGGTTGATATAAATTTATACATTATTAAATTTTAATAATTTTATAAGAAACATGTTTAAAGTAAAGCTTAGGTGGTATATATGTAGTATACTTAATAAAGTTAATAAAGTTTTATACTAGAATATATATATACTAAAATTAGGAGGAGAAATAATATGAAAAAATTTGTATGTACAGTATGTGGATATATCCACGAAGGAGAAACAATAGAAGGATTTGTATGTCCAGTATGTAAAGTAGGAGCTGACAAATTCGAAGAAATGTCAGGAGAATTAAATTGGGCTGATGAACACAGAATAGGTGTAGCACAAGGTGTAGATGAAGAGGTTATAGAAGGATTAAGAGCAAACTTTGTTGGAGAGTGTACAGAAGTAGGAATGTACTTAGCAATGAGTAGACAAGCTGATAGAGAAGGATATCCAGAAGTAGCAGAAGCTTATAAGAGAATAGCATTTGAAGAAGCAGAACATGCTGCTAAATTTGCTGAATTATTAGGAGAAGTAGTTGTTGCTGATACTAAAGAAAACTTAAGAGTAAGAATTGAAGCAGAATACGGTGCAACTGATGGAAAATTAAAATTAGCTAAGAAAGCTAAAGAATTAGGATTAGATGCTATACATGATACAGTTCATGAAATGTGTAAAGACGAAGCTAGACATGGTAAAGCATTCTTAGGATTACTAGAAAGACATTTCGGTAAGCAAAACTAATAATAAGTTTTTATTTATATAAATTAATTTTTAACATTTTAAAATACCTTAAGATATTTAATATCTTAAGGTATTTTTATTTTATAATTTTACTTATATATTTTATTAATAAGTATGGTAATATTTATACATATATAATGATTTTAGTATATTATAGTTATAATATTAAATAAGTATAAAAATAAGGAAAGGTAATAGAATGAAGAATAATAAAGCAATATTTAGTATAGTAATAATTATAGCATTTTTAATAGGTGGCTATATATTTATAAGACCCAGTAAAGAGACAGTAAAACAAAATAATGTAAATAATAAAGTAGAAGAAGATAATGGTGTAAATAATAATAAAACAATAGCATTTCTAAGAGCAATACAAGGCGTTAAAATTGAAAGTTTAGAATTAGTTGATAATCCAGTAGGATTTAATGGAAGTTTCTTAGCTCCAAAAAATTCTATAAAAAATGGAGTAGACTATTTTTTAGAAGAAAGTAAAAATGATAAAATAGATAAAGTTCAAGTAGATATAGGTAGTGGATATATAAAAATTAATGTAGATTATAAAGTAAGCAATACAATAACTACACCAATAGAATTAAAGATAATACCATCTATTAATAATCATAAGGATTTACTTTTAAAAATAACTGAAGTTAAATTTTTAGATTTAAAAATAGCCGATTGGATAATAAATATGGGAGTCAATAAGTTTTTAAACGATTGGTTTACAAATGAAAGTGATTTAATAGTTAAATTTGACGATAGTAATGTAATTATAGATAAAAGTAATTTTAAAGAGTTTACTTTAAATAATATATCTATTGATTCACAAGCTTTAAAAATAGATATGTTTATTAAT
>NZ_UWOT01000018.1:0-63288 GCF_900604535.1 Romboutsia sp. Marseille-P6047 | reverse complement strand
ACCCTTTATAGCGGAGCTTTCCAACTCTCTTCACTTACGATACCTCTTCGTTTATGACGTGTCCGCAACCCCAACAAAGCAAGCTTTATTGGTTTGGCCTGTTCCGCGTTCGCTCGCCGCTACTTACGGAATCGATTTTTCTTTCTCTTCCTCCAGGTACTTAGATGTTTCAGTTCCCCGGGTTCCCTTCGCTAAGCTATGTATTCACTTAACGATACTTAGACATTACTCTAAGTGAGTTTCCTCATTCGGAAATCTTCGGATCAAAGTTTACGTGCAACTCCCCGAAGCTTATCGCAGCTTATCACGTCCTTCATCGGCTCCTAGTGCCAAGGCATCCGCCCTGCACCCTTAATAACTTGACCAGTTATTAAAAGTTATCGCCAAAGTCTTTATGTTCATATACATTCACATAAATCCCTTTGCTTAAAGTTTGTAATTTTTAAGACTTTTCTTGTCTATATATAATTAAATGATGTCATATCACTAAATGTTATGCAGTTTTCAAAGTACTAACAGTACATTTAAGTACTAATGGTGGAGATGAGGAGGATCGAACTCCTGACCCCTTGCGTGCAAGGCAAGTGCTCTCCCAGCTGAGCTACACCCCCATATTATTTTTTCAACATGTTATATTATAATAACTTTGTCGATTTTTGTCAATATATTTTTTAAGGATTTTAAGAACCCTCAAAATTAAACAGTAGGCAATTCTCCTTAGAAAGGAGGTGATCCAGCCGCACCTTCCGATACGGCTACCTTGTTACGACTTCACCCCAGTTATTGGTTTCACCTTCGACGGCCGCTTCCTAAAAGGTTAGCTAACCGGCTTCGGGCGCCCCCAACTCCCATGGTGTGACGGGCGGTGTGTACAAGACCCGGGAACGCATTCACCGCAGCATTCTGATCTGCGATTACTAGTAACTCCAGCTTCATGTAGGCGAGTTTCAGCCTACAATCCGAACTGAGAATGGCTTTAAGGGATTAGCTCCGCCTCACGACTTGGCTGCCCTCTGTACCACCCATTGTAGCACGTGTGTAGCCCTAAGCATAAGGGGCATGATGATTTGACGTCATCCCCACCTTCCTCCAGGTTATCCCTGGCAGTCCCTCTAGAGTGCCCAACTTAATGCTGGCAACTAAAGGCAAGGGTTGCGCTCGTTGCGGGACTTAACCCAACATCTCACGACACGAGCTGACGACAACCATGCACCACCTGTCACTTCTGTCCCCGAAGGGAAATCTCCGATTAGGGAGAGGTCAAAAGGATGTCAAGCTTAGGTAAGGTTCTTCGCGTTGCTTCGAATTAAACCACATGCTCCGCTACTTGTGCGGGTCCCCGTCAATTCCTTTGAGTTTCACTCTTGCGAGCGTACTTCCCAGGCGGAGTACTTAATGCGTTAGCTGCGCCACCGAAGGGGGTAACCTCCGACAGCTAGTACTCATCGTTTACGGCGTGGACTACCAGGGTATCTAATCCTGTTTGCTCCCCACGCTTTCGTGCCTCAGTGTCAGTTACAGTCCAGAGAGCCGCCTTCGCAACTGGTATTCCTCCTAATATCTACGCATTTCACCGCTACACTAGGAATTCTACTCTCCTCTCCTGCACTCAAGTTTCCCAGTTTCAAAGGCTTACTACGGTTGAGCCGTAGCCTTTCACCTCTGACTTAAGAAACCACCTACGCACCCTTTACGCCCAGTAATTCCGGATAACGCTAGCCCCCTACGTATTACCGCGGCTGCTGGCACGTAGTTAGCCGGGGCTTCCTCCTCAAGTACCGTCATTATCTTCCTTGAGGACAGAGCTTTACGACCCGAAGGCCTTCATCGTTCACGCGGCGTTGCTGCATCAGGCTTTCGCCCATTGTGCAATATTCCCCACTGCTGCCTCCCGTAGGAGTTTGGACCGTGTCTCAGTTCCAATGTGGCCGATCACCCTCTCAGGTCGGCTACTGATCGTCGCCTTGGTAAGCCGTCACCTTACCAACTAGCTAATCAGACGCGGGTCCATCCTATACCGCCGGAGCTTTGATATTTTTACCATGCGATAAAAATATATCATCTCGTATTAGCGTACCTTTCGGCACGTTATCCGTGTGTATAGGGCAGGTTACCCACGCGTTACTCACCCGTCCGCCGCTCACTTCCGAAGAAGTTCGCTCGACTTGCATGTGTTAGGCACGCCGCCAGCGTTCATCCTGAGCCAGGATCAAACTCTCAAATAAAAGTTGTCCATCGCTCAGCTAATCATTATCTGAATATCTGGCTTGGTTGTTTGTGTTTTAATTCTTAAATAAGAATAAATTTTATAAATTAACCTACTGTTTAATTTTCAAAGTTCTTAAGTTTGTATGCTGTTCTTTAGCACTTATTTATAATATCATCTATATTATTTTTCGTCAATACTTTTTTTAATTTTTTTTATATTATATTTAATTTATTAAAATAACAGCTTATATCAATGGATAAATTCTGATATAAGCTATTATTTCCTTATTATTCATTTTTATTCTCATATTCTCCAAAATACTTCTGAATACCTGCATATATAGCCCATGATATTCTTTCTTGATATTCATCTTCTGATAATAATTTAGCTTCCTTCTCATTAGATAAAAATCCACATTCTATAAGTACTGAAGGCATAGTGGTTTCTTTCAATAAATAAATATTATCTCTAGGCTTAATTACTCTATCATTACTATTATCTACTACTCTTTTCAACTCTTGTTGTATATATGTAGCTAATTCCTTACTTTCCTCTTTACCACTTGGGTAAAAGGTTTGAGCACCTGAGTATTTGGATTCTTGAAATGCATTCAAATGAATTGATACAAACATATCTGCTTCAGATTCGTCTACGATTTTCTTACGATTTCTTAAATTCTCATTATATTTTTGTCTTATAGTTTTATTAGAGTCTTCTTCATACAAGCTACTATCGTCATTTCTAGTAAGTATAACTAGCCCCCCACTTGATTCTATAAGCTCCTTTAGTTTAAGGGTAATAGCTAAGTTAATATCTTTTTCTAAAATACTCTTATCACTGCTAGATGCTCCTGGATCTATACCACCATGGCCTGCATCTAATACGATTGTTTTATTAGTTATAGGCATATAACTAATAGTTTCCTCTGATACATCCCTTATTTTAAGTATACATGCTACTGTCAGTATTAAAGCTACTACCCCAAAAACTATGTATTTTATGTATTTCTTCACAATATCACCCTGTACATTTATATTAAAAAAGACTTTGGAATATTCCAAAGTCTTTGTACAAGTATATGAATAAAATTATCTCTTTGAGAATTGTGGAGCTCTTCTTGCTGCCTTTAATCCATATTTCTTTCTTTCTTTCATTCTAGCATCTCTAGTTAAGAATCCTTCTTTCTTTAAAGCAGGTCTTAATTCAGCATCAGCTTTTAATAAAGCTCTAGATATACCATGTCTTATAGCACCAGCTTGTCCAGTGAATCCTCCACCTTCAACTTTTACTATTACATCGTATTTAGCTTCATTGTTAGTTAATACTAATGGTTGCTTAACATCTCTTATTAATGTTTCATAGTTGAAGTATTCTTCAACATTTCTTCCATTTACTATTATATTTCCTTCACCTGCTACTAATCTAACTCTAGCAACAGAGCTTTTTCTTCTTCCAGTTCCGTAGTATTGAACGTTTGCCATGATAACTCCTCCTTTCACCCGTTAATTATTATTTAAAGTTTAAAACTTCTGGATTTTGAGCTGCATGATCATGGTTTGGTCCTGCGAATACTCTTAATCTAGTCATCATTCTGCTTCTTAATTTGTTCTTTGGTAACATTCCGCTTACAGCGTGAGCTACAACCTCTTCAGGTTTCTTTTCCATCATTTCTTTGTATGGTATTTCTTTTAAACCACCTACATAACCAGTGTGGTATCTGTACATTTTTTGTTCTAATTTCTTTCCTGTTAAAACTACTTTCTCAGCGTTAACAACAACAACGAAGTCTCCTCCGTCAACGTGTGGTGTGAAAGTAACCTTATTTTTTCCTCTTAATACTGTCGCTATTTCAGTTGCTAAACGACCTAATGTTTTTCCTTCAGCGTCAACGATGTACCATTTTCTTTGCACATCAGCTGGCTTAGCTATATAACTTTTCATAGTTGTCCCTCCTTAACTTTTTCCTTTTAAAATTTTACCGTTTATGTCAAGTCCGGGGCAAGTGGACTTATTAACACACTCCTACTAATTTTAATATATGCATAGTTGTGTGTCAAGCTAATAATCAACTTTTTTAAGAAATAATCCATGTGCTGGTGCAGTATGTCCAGTTTTAGATCTACTCTTTGAGTCAATTATTTCAGATAGATTATCTTTTATCCTTCCTCTTCCAATATCCACTAATGTCCCTACTATTATTCTTACCATATTATATAAGAATCCACTCCCCTCTACTTCTATTGTTATCAGATCCTCGTCCTTAGTTATTTCTATATCATATATAGTCCTAACAGTATCTATTACCGAGGATCCAGAACTCATAAATCCTTTAAAGTCATGAGTTCCTATTAATGATTTAGCTTCTTTACACATTTTATTAAAATCAAGCTCATATTTCACATGATAAGAAGTATCTTTATATATAGGACTTCTATAAGGACTATTATAGATTAAATATCTATATCTTTTTCCTTTTGCATTATACCTTGCATGAAATTGATCATCTACTTCCTTACAATCGATTATTGATATATCTTTAGGAAGCTTAGAATTAAGTGCATTTGGTAATTTACTATATGGTATGTCAGAGTTTAGTTTAAAATTTGCCACTTGACCTAATGCATGAACTCCTGCATCAGTCCTCCCAGAGCCAGTAATTTTTACTTCTTCTTTAGTTATATCAAAAATAGCTTTTTCTATAGTTCCTTGTATACCTAAAGAATCTGGTTGTTTCTGCCAACCACAATAATTAGCTCCATTGTACTGTATTTTTATCATTAAATTTCTCATACTTTACCTCTTTATATAAATCTAGTAACTATTATACTCCCTAAATATATAAACTGTAATACATAAGATACATAAT
Organism: Romboutsia sp. Marseille-P6047; assembly: GCF_900604535.1. NCBI lineage: Bacteria > Bacillati > Bacillota > Clostridia > Peptostreptococcales > Peptostreptococcaceae > Romboutsia > Romboutsia sp. Marseille-P6047. Next base: position 58,213 of record NZ_UWOT01000018.1, on the reverse strand, counting down.
CTACTTTTGTAAGAATTGTAACTTTCATTTTAGTTCTATTATATCCACCTCTATAGCATCTAGCTTCCATAGCTGTACCTAACTCTTCAGCTCTTCTAAATGCACTAACAAATAGAGGAACTAAAAGTGGTACTAGATTCTTAGCTCTTGCTATTAAATTATTGCTCTCAAAGTCTGCACCTCTAGACATTTGAGCTTTCATTATCTTATCAGTCTCATCTAATAGAGTTGGAATAAACCTAAGTGCTATAGTCATCATCATAGCTAATTCATGTACTGGCAATCCAAATTTATTAAATGGTTTTAGTATTCGCTCTATACCGTCTGTGAGATCCATAGGGGATGTTGTTAGAGTTAATAAAGAAGTTCCTAATACAAGCAGTGTAAGCCTTATAGCCATAAATAATGCTTGACTTATACCTTCCATAGTTATCTTTAAAAATCCAAATGACCATATGACTTGTTCTCCTGGCAAGAAGAATATATTTATGACTAATGTAAATAATATAATCCATCTAAGGGGCTTTAATCCTCTTAATATATATTTAAACGGTATATTAGATAACTTTATTATTGCTAATAAAGATGCTATTACTAATAAGTATGGCCAAAATTTATTAATTATAAATAGTGATAGCATAAATATAAATGTACCTACAAGCTTTACTCTTGAATCTAATTTATGTATAAGAGACTGTGTAGGGTAATGCTGACCAATAGTTATATCCTTTAACATTTTCCTCGTCCTCTCATAACTCTCAATATTTCTTGTTTAGCTTCTTCTATCGTCAGTATATCTTGACGTATATCAAATCCTTTTTCTCTAAGCTTAATAGCTAATTCTATAGTTTGAGGTATATCTAATCCTATCTCTTTTAATCTATTAGCATGAGAATTAAATACTTCTCTCGGAGTTCCCATAAACTCTATTTTCCCACCATTCATAACTATTATAGTTTTTGCTAACTTAGCCATATCATCCATGCTATGTGATGATAGTATTATAGTCATATTATGATCTTTATGAAGAGTTCTGATAAGTTCAAAAATTTCATCTCTTCCTCCGGGATCAAGACCAGCTGTAGGTTCATCTAAAATTAAAACTTCTGGATTCATAGCTATTACTCCAGCTATTGCAACTCTGCGCTTTTGCCCTCCTGATAACTCAAAAGGTGATTTATCTTTATACTCTTCATAATTAAGCCCTACAGATTTCATTGATAGTTTTACCCTATTATTTATTTCCTCGCTATCTAAACCTAAATTAGAAGGTCCAAAAGCTATATCTTTTTCAACAGTTTCTTCAAAAAGTTGATATTCCGGATATTGGAATACTACCCCTACCCTTTTCCTAATTTCAGTTAAATTTAAGTCCGGATCAGTTATATTAAAATCATTTATATATATTTCTCCATAGGAAGGTTTTAAAATCCCATTTAAATGTTGTATTAACGTAGATTTACCAGAGCCAGTATGACCTATAATTCCTACAAAGTCTTTATCTTCTATTTCAAAACTAATATTATCTAACGCTTTACTTGCGAATGGCATATCCTCGTTATATACATAAGTTAAATTTTTTACTACAATTGACATAATTTCATCACCATCTCATCCACTGTTAATATATCAGAGTCTATATTAAGTCCCTCTTTACTTAACTCCATAGATAACTCTGTCATATAAGGTACATCTAATCCTATACATTTTAGCATATCCACCTTTGAAAAAACGTCTCTAGGAGTACCTTCTAAAACTTTTCTACCTTTTTCCATAACTATAACTCTATCAGCATCAACTGCCTCTTCCATAAAGTGGGTTATATGTATAATACTTATATTTTCTTCTTTATTTAATCTCTTTATCGTATTCATAACTTCTTTTCTACCAGAAGGATCAAGCATAGCGGTTGCTTCATCGAAAATTATACACTTAGGCTTCATAGCTATTATTCCAGCTATTGCAACTCTTTGTTTTTGACCTCCTGATAATAAATGTGGCTGTCTATCTCTTAATTCATATATACCTACACTTTTAAGAGATTCATCAACTCTTTTTCTTATTTCTTTAGGCTCTATTCCTAAGTTTTCTGGACCAAAAGCCACGTCTTCTTCTACCACCGTTGCAACTATTTGATTATCTGGATTTTGAAATACCATCCCGGCAGTTTGCCTTATATCCCAAAGATTTTCTTCTGCTCTAGTATCCATACCATCAATAAGTATACTTCCCTCAGTAGGCATTAAAATAGCATTTAAATTTTTAGATAATGTAGATTTTCCAGATCCATTATGTCCTATAACAACTAAAAATTCACCTTCTTTTATATCTAAACTTAAATTATCTATCGCTTTAAATCTATCATCTTCTGCTATATATTCAAATGAAATATTGTTTACTTCTACTATATTATTCATTTAATCTACTCCTCTTCATTAAGTAGTTGTATAAAAAACCAATTTAAGTAGTATTATATCATAACCATAAAAAAAAAGATAATTCTTATATATACAAAATTAAATTCATTTAATATCTGTATATACATCCTTATCATTTAAATATTTATGTATATTAAAAAAAGTATAAAAAAAGATTAAGCAAAAGCTTAATCTTTTTTTATACTATACTAATTCTATAAAAGCCATTTCAGCAGCGTCGCCTCTTCTTGGTCCTTTTTTGATTATTCTAGTGTATCCACCATTTCTCTCAGCATACTTTGGAGCTATATCAGTGAATAAGTTGTTAACTACAGTTTCATCCATAACGTAAGCTAAAACTTGTCTTCTAGCGTGAAGATCTCCTCTTTTAGCAAGAGTTATCATCTTTTCAGCCATTCTACGAGTTTCTTTTGCTCTTGTTACTGTAGTTTCTATTCTACCACATCTTAGTAAATCAGTTACTAAGTTTCTTAACATAAGGTTTCTGTGTGAAGTCACACGTCCTAATTTACGGTAATTAGCCATGCCAATCCCTCCTTTGCTCACTATTCTTCGCTTGGTTTAAGACCTAGTCCAAGTTCTTCTAATTTTTGGATAACTTCCTCAAGTGACTTCTTACCAAGGTTTCTTACCTTCATCATATCGTCCTCAGACTTATTAGCTAATTCTTCAACTGTATTTATTCCCGCTCTCTTTAAACAGTTATAAGATCTAACTGATAAATCTAATTCTTCTATAGTCATTTCAAGAACTTTTTCTTTTTGATCTTCTTCTTTTTCTACCATTATTTCAACATTGCTTACATGCTCTGTTAAATCAATGAATAGATTTAAATGTTCAACTAGTACTTTAGCAGCTAAAGATATTCCTTCTTGAGGATTTATGCTACCGTTAGTTTGAACTTCAAGTACTAATTTATCATAATCTGTTTTTTGACCTACTCTTGTATTTTCTACATGGTAGCTCACTTTTTCAACAGGAGTATATATTGAATCTACAGGTAAAACACCTATAGGCATATTCTCTGTTTTATTTTCTTCAGCAGAAACATATCCTCTACCTTTATCTATAGATATTTCCATATTAAATTTAGCATTATCATCTAGCGTAGCTATTAATAAGTCTTTACTTAATATTTCAACATCAGGAGGACATATTATATCTGATCCTTTGATAGAGCATGGTCCTTGTGCTTCTATTTTAAGAGTTCTACTTCCTTCTCCATCAATAGTAGCTGAAAGCTCTTTAAGAGATAATATTATTTCTGTAACATCTTCCTTAACACCTGGTATTGTTGAGAATTCGTGAAGAACTCCATCTATTTTTATAGAATTTACAGCAACACCTGGTAAAGATGATAATAATACTCTTCTTAAAGCATTTCCTATAGTTATACCATATCCTCTTTCTAGAGGCTCTATAACGAATTTACCATATCTATAGTCTTCGCTAAGTTCTATTATATCTACTTTAGGTTTTTCTATTTCTATCATGGACAAAACCCTCCTTCAAATTTATTAATCCACTGAGGGTAAACAATTTTAAAAATTAATTTTAAAACTTGCTTATTACTTAGAGTAAAGCTCTACTATTAAGTGTTCAGCTATTTCAAGATCTATATCTTCTCTTGATGGCATAGCAACAACTTTAGCAGTCATTCCTTCTAAGTTTGCATCTAACCACTTAGGAGCTACTTTTGATGCATTAGCTTCTACTAAAGCTTTGAACTTAGCAGAAGTTTTAGAGTTTTCTTTAACTGCTATTACATCATCAGCTTTAACAGTTATAGAAGGTATATCTACCTTGTTTCCATTTAAAGTGAAGTGACCGTGAGTTACTAATTGTCTAGCTTCTTTTCTAGAAGATGCTAATCCCATTCTGTAAACTACGTTGTCTAATCTTCTTTCTAATAAACTTAATAAGTTTTCCCCTGTTATACCAGGCATTTTATCAGCACGTTCGTATAAGTTTCTGAATTGAGTTTCTAAAACTCCGTATATTCTCTTAACTTTTTGTTTTTCTCTTAATTGTAAACCATAGTTAGAAACTTTCTTTCTTCCTTGTCCATGTTGACCAGGAGCGTAGTTTCTTTTTTCTATAGCACACTTATCTGTATGACATCTTTCGCCTTTAAGGAATAATTTCATTCCTTCTCTACGACATTGTCTACAAGATGCACCTGTATATCTTGCCATATCTTTACACCTCCTAATTTATTCTGTATAAAATTACACTCTTCTTCTTTTTGGTGGTCTACATCCGTTGTGTGGGATTGGAGTAACGTCTTTTATCATAGTTACTTCTAGTCCAGTAGCTTGTAAAGCTCTTATAGCAGCTTCTCTTCCTGAACCAGGACCTTTTACGAATACTTCAACAGTTTTTAAACCGTGTTCCATTGCAGCTTTAGCAGCAGTTTCTGCAGCCATTTGAGATGCGAAAGGAGTAGATTTTCTTGATCCTTTGAATCCTAATTGTCCTGAAGATGCCCAAGATATAGCATTTCCATGAACATCAGTTAAAGTTATTATAGTATTGTTAAAAGTAGATTGTATATGAGCATGTCCACGTTCTATGTTTTTACGCTCTCTTCTTCTAACACGTGTAGCTTTCTTTTTTGGTTTAGCCATTTTTCATTTCCCTCCTATCTAATTATTATTTTTTCTTCTTACGAGATACAGTTTTTCTAGGACCTTTTCTAGTTCTAGCATTAGTCTTAGTTCTTTGTCCTCTTAGTGGAAGACCTTTAGCATGTCTTAAACCTCTGTAACATTTGATATCTCTTAATCTCTTTATGTTTAAAGCGATTTCTCTTCTTAAGTCACCTTCAACTAAGAAATCAGCGTCTATTATTTTTCTTAATTCATTAACTTGATCATCTGATAAATCCTTTATTCTAGTGTCAGGATTTATATCAGCTTTAGCTAATATTTCATTAGCAGTAGCTTTTCCTATACCATATATATAAGTTAAGCCTATCTCTGCTCTTTTTTCTCTAGGTAAATCTACCCCAGCTATTCTTGCCATAGTTCGCACCTCCTACACATTGTTTTTTAATCATTTTTAACGCCAAAGCGCTCTGTTTGTTGATATCACAGTTTACTATTATACTATAAAAATCAACAAATTACTAGTAATAATTTCTTATCCTTGCTTTTGCTTGTGCTTAGGATTTTCGCAGATAACCATTACTTTACCTTTTCTTTTTATAACCTTGCATTTTTCACACATTGGTTTTACTGATGGTCTTACTTTCATTATTAATCCCTCCTTAGACTATTAAATAAGATAGCCTACTTCTTACGCCAAGTGATTCTTCCTCTTGTAAGGTCATATGGAGAAAGTTCAACATTTACCTTATCACCTTCAAGAATTCTTATGAAGTTCATTCTTAGCTTTCCAGATAAATGGCATAATACTTCATGTCCATTTTCTAATCTTACTTTGAACATAGCATTAGGTAAGTTTTCAATAACTGTACCTTCTAATTCTATTACATCTTTTTTGGCCATTAAATAACCAGACCTCCATTCAACTAATCAAAAAGTATTGTTTTTGATTTAGTAAGTTCAGCTCTTAAAAAAGCATCTGTTATTTCTTCAGACGCTATTTTCTTTTCAACTCTATTATTATAAAGATTATATAACTTTAAGTGCTTAACTTTTTTTAGCTTAGGTCTGTCAAGTTTTCTTTTATTTCCGTCAGATATAAGAACATATTGATTATCTATCACCTTTACGATGAAAAATATTTTATTCTTCTCTCTTCCCGACAAACCTTCAACAACTTGACCTACTCTTTTGTTGTATGATAGCACTTTTATCACCTTCAAACTAAAGCTTAGTTAATATAAGCGGTTCATCTTCAGTAATTGCTATCGTATGCTCATAATGAGCAGAATTTTTACCGTCTATTGTGACGATTGTCCATCCATCAGATAGAGTTTTTACATGATAATGACCAGCATTAATCATAGGCTCTATTGCAATTACCATTCCTTCTTTAAGTCTTGGACCCTTGCCAGGAGGACCATAATTAGGAACTTGAGGATCTTCATGAAGTTCTGTGCCGACTCCATGACCTACCAGATCTCTAACAACTGAGAAACCATGTTTCTCTACGTGTGCTTGTATTGAGTGTGAGATATCCGAAAGTCTATATCCTAGTTTAGCAAATTTTATGCCTTCATAGAAGCTTTCTTTTGTTACTTCTATTAATTTCCTATTTTCTTCAGATATAATGCCTACACCATGAGTTTTCGCAGCATCTGCATGATATCCTTTATAATAGGCTCCTATATCTATACTAATAATGTCACCCTCTTTAACTATCTGCTTACCTGGTATACCATGCACAACTTGATTATTTATAGATGCGCATATACTTGCAGGAAAACCACCATAGCCTTTAAAAGATGGGCTGGCATTATATTTTCTTATATTCTCTTCAGCTATTTTATCTAACTCTAAAGTAGATATTCCCGGAGTAATAGCTTCCTTTAATAGCTCATGAGTTTCAGCAACTATTTTACCGGCCTCTTTCATGAATTCTATTTCTTTTTTTGATTTAATAATAATCATTATTTTTCACTTCCTAGAGCAGCAACTATATCTGCAAATACTTCATCTATAGATTGTTGACCATTTATGTTTGATAATATACCTTCTTTAGCATAATAATCAGCTAATGGCTTAGTTTCATCTAGATACACTTGTATTCTTTTTGATACAGTTTCTTCATTATCATCTGCTCTTTGGTATAACTCCCCTTGGCATACATTACATACACCTTCATTTTTAGGAGGATTAAACTCAACGTGATACGTAGCACCGCAAGATTTACATATTCTTCTTCCAACTGCTCTTGAAACTAATATATTCTTATCAACCTCTATATTTATAACGTTGCTAAGCGCTATATTATTTTCTTTTAAAAACGCATCTAATTGTTCAGCTTGAGAAACATTTCTTGGGAATCCATCTAACATGAATCCATTTTCACAGTCGTCTTGAGTTATTCTGTCTGTAACAAGACCTACAGTTAGCTCATCTGGAACTAGTAATCCTTGATCCATGTACTCTTTAGCTTTCTTTCCAAGATCAGTACCTTCTTTTATATTCTTTCTGAATATATCTCCTGTTGATATATGAGGTATGTTATATTTTTCTACTATACCAGCCGCCTGAGTACCTTTACCAGCACCAGGAGGTCCAAGTAATATTATTCTCATATTATCATCTCCTTATTTTAAGAAACCTTGATAGCTTCTCATAACTAAGTTTGATTCTAATTGTCTCTTAAGTTCTAATGCAACACCAACTACTATTAATAGTGATGTACCTGCTAAGTTCATACTTACACTCATATAATGCGTAACGAACGCAGGTATTAAAGATATTACAGCAAGGAATATAGCTCCTGCTAGAGTTAATCTTGATAATATTCTGTTTAAATAATCTATTGTAGGCTTTCCTGGTCTTATACCTGGTATAAATCCACCATTATTTTTCATATTATTTGCTATATCTTCTGTATTAAATGATACAGTTGTATAGAAATAAGCAAAGAATACTATTAATAGAACTTCAAGTGATCTATATATCCAAAACCCTATTTCTCCATTAGGAGATAAGTATGTTTGAACAAAGTTTTGAGCATCTGATCCCATGAACATTGCTATAGTTTGAGGGAAAGCTAAAAGTGAACTAGCAAAAATTACTGGTATAACTCCTGATTGGTTAACTTTCATTGGTATATGAGAACTTTGTCCTCCATACGTTTTTCTTCCAACAACTCTTTTAGCGTATTGTACTGGAATCTTTCTTGTAGCTTCTTGTATATATGTAACTGCCATTATTGTAAGAAGTATTACTACAACTAACAGTGCTGCAGCCCATATAGCCAAATTTCCATTTTGCACCATATTTATAGCATTCATAATATCAATCGGTACTCTAGAGACAATACCTACAAATATTATTACCGAACTACCATTACCTAAACCTTTTTCTGTAATCTTATCACCTATCCACATTAATAACATACTCGCTGCTACTAGTGTTAGTATAACTGTACATATAAAGAATACATTATTATTTTTTAGGGCACTTCTTACTACACCAAGTGTAATACCTATAGCTTGTACAAGTGCTAGTGCTAATGCTGTGTATTTAGTATACTTATTTATCTTTTTCTTACCTTCTTCACCTGATTTTTGGAGTTCATCCAGGCTCTCAAAACCAATAGTTAAAAGTTGTAAGATAATAGATGCTGTTATATATGGTCCTATTCCCAATGCAAATAATGTAAAGTTACTGAATGCACCCCCTGTGAACATATTATACAGGGAAAGTAGGCTATTGTTACCTACCATCTCCTTTATAATACTTGTGTTCACTCCAGGAACAGGTATCGTTGCGCCTATCCTAAATACAACAATCATCATTAAAGTGTATAATATTTTTTTTCTTACGTCTTTAATTTTCCAAGCTTGTTTTAACTGTGATAGCACGTTAACTCACCCCGCCTGTAGTGGTTGAGAATTTGCAGTTTTAGATTAAACTAATTCTGCTTTCCCACCAGCTTTTTCTATTTTTTCTTGAGCAGAAGCAGTGAACTTAGCAGCTTTAACAGTTACAGCCTTTTCTAAGTTTCCGTTTCCTAAAACTTTTATTCCATCTTTAGCTATTTTGCTTATAGCTCCAGTAGATTTTAAAACTTCAGCAGTTATTTCTGTTCCGTTTTCAAATCTGTTTAATAACTCAACATTAACTTCAGTGTATTCTTTTCTGAATGGATTCTTGAAACCTCTCTTAGGAAGTCTTCTAGCAAGTGGCATTTGTCCACCTTCGAATCCAACTCTTACTCCACCACCTGAACGAGACTTTTGTCCTTTTTGTCCACGTCCCGCAGTCTTACCTTGTCCAGTAGCAGTACCTCTACCTAATCTTTTCTTAGATTGAACTGCACCTTCAGCAGGTCTTAATTCATGTAGTTTCATAGTTAGCACCTCCTTTTATTTCTAGTCAATAATTATTCAGCTATTTCAGTTACTTCAACTAAATGCTTAACTTTGTTTATCATCCCTCTTGTTTGGGCATTATCTTCTTTAACAACTACTTGTTCTCTTTTTCTTAATCCTAACGCTTCTACGTTTTTTCTTTGGTTAGGAGTAGTTCCTATTGTACTTCTAACTAACTTTATTTGTAATTTAGCCATCTTACACTACCTCCTTACCCTAGAAGATCTTCAACTTTTTTACCTCTTAATTTAGCTATTGATTCAGCTGTCTTAAGAGAGTTAAGTCCTTCTATTGTAGCATTTACCATATTTCTTGGGTTGTTAGATCCTAAAGATTTAGCTCTAACGTCTTTTAATCCAGCTAATTCAAGTACAGCTCTAGCAGGTCCCCCAGCTATAACTCCTGTACCTTCTTGAGCAGGCATTATTAATATTTTTCCAGCACCAAAGTGTCCGTTTACTTGATGAGGAATAGTTGTACCAACCATTGGTACTTCTATAAGATTCTTCTTAGCATCTTCTACTGCTTTTTTTATAGCATCTGGAACTTCCATAGCTTTTCCAGTACCTACACCAACGTGTCCGTTTTCGTCTCCTACAACAACTAAAGCTGCGAATCTAAAGTTTCTACCACCTTTAACAACTTTAGTAACACGTCTAACTTCAACAACTCTTTCTTGTAAATCAAGTTGTCTTGCATCTATCGGCTTACGACGTAGCATGTGTTTTCCCTCCTTTATTTCTAATGTAATTAGAACTTAAGACCAGCTTCTCTAGCACCTTCAGCTAACTCTTGTATTCTTCCGTGATATAAGTATCCACCTCTGTCAAATACAACCTCAGTGATACCTTTTTCTACTGCTTTCTTAGCGATCATTTGACCAACCATTTTAGCTGCAGCTTTATTTCCAGTGTGACTTACAGCACCCTTAACTTCTGCTTCTAAAGAAGATGCAGAAACAAGAGTTACTCTGTTTGTGTCATCTATTATTTGAGCATATATATTGTTTGAACTTCTAAATACACATAATCTTGGTCTTTGAGTAGTTCCAGATATTTTCTTACGAACTCTCTTATGTCTTTGAAGTCTTTTTGCGTTTTTATCAGCTTTCTTTAACATGAGATCACTCCTTTCTTAACGTTTAGGTTTGGTATTATTTTTTACCAGTTTTACCTTCTTTACGTCTTACAACTTCACCAGCGTATCTTATACCTTTACCTTTGTATGGCTCTGGCTTTCTCCAGTCTCTTATCTTAGCAGCGTAGTTTCCTACTAATTGCTTATCTATACCTTTAACTATTAACTCAGTTTGGTTAGGAGCTTCAACAGTTATTCCTTCTGGATCTTCCATTTCTACTGGATGAGAGAATCCTAAGTTCATAACTAATTTCTTTCCTTGTTTTTGAGCTCTGTATCCAACCCCAACTAATTCTAATTTCTTTTCGAATCCGTTAGTAACACCAACTACCATGTTATCTATTAACGTTCTAGTTAACCCGTGTAATGATCTGTGGTTTTTGTTGTTAGTAGGTCTTTCAACAGTTATAGTATTTTCTTCTTGCTTTATTATCATAGCACCATCGAATTGCTTAGATAAAGTTCCTTTAGGTCCTTTAACTGTAACTAAGTTTCCTTCTGCTATAGTTACTTCAACACCAGCTGGTACAGTTATTGGCTTAACACCTATTCTTGACATAGTCGCACCTCCTTACATTGTTCGTTTATATTACCAAACGTAGCAGATTACTTCTCCACCAACATTTTCTTTTCTTGCTTGCTTGTCAGTTAATATACCTTTTGAAGTAGATATAACTGATATTCCTAATCCATTTAATACCTTTGGTATTTCATGGTTAGCAGCGTAAACTCTCATACCTGGCTTAGATATTCTCTTAAGTCCTGATATAACTCTTTCGCCTGATTGTCCGTACTTTAATTGTATTCTTATTATTCCTTGCTTTCCATCTTCTATAACATCGTAACCTCTAACGAAACCTTCTTCTAATAAGATTCTAGCTAATTCTTTCTTCATATTAGAAGCAGGAACGTCAACAGTTTCATGCTTAACAACGTTAGCGTTTCTTATACGTGTAAGCATATCTGCAATTGGATCTGTCATTGTCATATTGAAACCCTCCTTCCATTTGTTAACTGGTTTCTACCAGCTTGCTTTTCTAACACCAGGTATTTGACCTTTATAAGCTAATTCTCTAAAGCATATACGGCATATACCGAATTTTCTTAATACTGAATGTGGTCTTCCACATATGCTACATCTTGTATACTCTCTAGTAGCGTATTTTTGCTTTCTTTGTTGTTTAACAACCATTGCTTTTCTTGCCACTGGAATTCCCTCCTTTGATTTCGCTTAGAAAATGACATTTTCTAAGCTTACTTAGAAAACGGCATTCCTAATAATTTTAATAATTCACGAGCTTCTTCGTCTGTTTTAGCAGTTGTAACGAATATTATATCCATTCCTCTTACTTTATCTACTTTATCGTACTCTATTTCAGGGAATATTAATTGCTCTTTAACACCTAAAGCGTAGTTACCTCTTCCATCGAATGCATTAGCATTAACACCTCTGAAGTCTCTAACTCTTGGTAAAGATACAGATACTAATTTGTCCATGAAGTAGAACATTTTGTCTGCTCTTAAAGTTACTTTAGCACCTATTGGCATACCTTCTCTTAATTTGAAGTTTGCAACAGATTTTCTTGCTCTAGTAACAACTGGCTTTTGACCAGATATTATTTCCATTTCTTCAACAGCTTTTTCTAAGCCTTTTGGATTTTCTCTAGCGTCACCTATACCCATGTTTATAACTATTTTGTCTAACTTAGGTATTTCCATAACGTTTTTGTATCCAAATTTCTCCATTAAAGCAGGAGCAACTTCTTTCATATATTTTTCTTGTAATCTAGAAGCCATTTAAGGTCCCTCCTTTCAAGCTATATTATATTTCTTTTCCGCTCTTTACTGATACTCTTACTTTTTTCCCATCTTTAATTTCAAATCTAACTCTTGTCCCTTTTCCTGTTTCAGGATCTAATGGCATAACGTTAGATATATGAATTGGGGCTTCTTTATTTATTATTCCACCTTGTGGATTCATAGCACTTGGCTTTTGGTGTTTTGTTATTACGTTAACACCTTCAACTAATACTCTATTAGCTTTTGGCATAACCTTAACAACTGTACCTTTTTTACCTTTATCTTTTCCTGCTATTACTACAACAGTGTCGCCTTTTTTAACACGCATCATGTCCTATTGCACCTCCTTATTATAGTACTTCTGGAGCAAGAGAAACTATCTTCATGAAATCATTATCTCTTAACTCTCTAGCAACAGGCCCGAATATACGAGTTCCTACTGGAGTCTTATCATCTTTGATTATAACTGCAGCATTCTCGTCGAAAGCTATATAACTTCCGTCATTACGTCTTATGCCTTTTTTACTTCTTACTATAACAGCTTTAACAACTTTACCTTTTTTTACAACTCCACCTGGTGTTGCACTTTTAACAGTAGCAACTATTACGTCGCCTATATTACCATATCTTCTTTTACTTCCACCTAGTACACGAATACAAAGTAATTCTTTTGCACCAGAGTTATCCGCAACTTTTAAACGTGTCTCTTGTTGTACCATATCGTAATCCCTCCTTTTCCAAAAAACTACTTAACTTTTTCAACAACTTCAACTAGTCTGAATCTCTTATCTTTAGATAAAGGTCTAGTTTCCATTATTTTAACTCTATCTCCGATTCTGCATACGTTGTTTTCATCATGAGCCTTGAACTTCTTAGTTCTCTTAACTGGCTTATTATATAATGGATGACGTACGAAATCTTCAACAGCAACTACTATAGTTTTGTCCATTTTGTCACTTACAACACGGCCTACTCTTACTTTTCTTCTTCCTCTTTCCATGTTAAAAAGCCTCCTTTCCAATTAAGCTCTAGTTTCGTTTAACTTTCTTTCAGCAAGGATAGTTTTTACTCTAGCTATATCCTTTTTCACAAACTTGATTCTTGCTGTGTTTTCTAATTGACCAGTAGCTAATTGGAATCTTAAGCTAAATAATTCACTTTTGAAGTCATTTAATTTATTCATTAGCTCTTCGCTTGTTAAATCTCTTAATTCTTTAGCTTTCATCCTATTCACCACCCTTTACTTCTAAATCTTCTTTCTTTACAAACTTACATTTAACAGGAAGTTTGTGCATTGCAAGTCTCATAGCTTCTCTTGCTTTAGCTTCATCTACACCAGCTAATTCGAACATTACTCTACCTGGCTTAACTACTGCTACCCAGTATTCTGGTGAACCTTTACCAGCACCCATACGAGTTTCAGCAGGTTTTCTTGTTACAGGCTTATGAGGGAATATTTTTATCCAAACCTTTCCGCCTCTTTTTATATATCTAGTCATCGCGATTCTGGCAGCTTCTATTTGGTTAGAAGTTATCCAAGAAGCTTCCATAGCCATTAATCCGAATTCACCATAAGTAACTTTGTTACCTTTTTGAGCTTTACCAGCCATACTTCCTCTGTGAACTCTACGACGTTTTACTCTCTTTGGCATTAACATGAGAATTTCCTCCTTCCTTGAACCTTACTAATTTTAGTTTTCTTTGTTTTCAGTTCTTTGAGGTCTTTGAGGTCTTTGTCCTTGAGGTCTTTGTCCTCTGTTGTTTCCTCTGTCGTTTCCTCTAGAATTGTTTCTTCTATTATCGTTTCTTCTATCGTTTCTCTTATTATTTCTTCTATCGTTTCTTCTTTCTTCTCTTGGGTTTACTCCGTTTTTAGTTGGTAAAACTTCTCCGTTGCATACCCAAACTTTGATACCTATTTTTCCGTAAGTAGTATCAGCTTCAGCAAATCCGTAATCGATATCAGATCTTAATGTTTGTAAAGGTACATTTCCTTCGCTGTATCCTTCAGTTCTAGCCATTTCAGCTCCACCTAATCTTCCAGATGCAGAAACTTTTATACCTTTAGCTCCTGATTTTAAAGCTCTTTGTATAGCTTGTTTCATAGCTCTTCTGAAAGCTACCCTTCTTTCGATAGCTAATGCTATGTTTTCAGCTACTAATTGAGCGTTTTTATCGATGCTTCTTACTTCAACGATATTAACTATAACATTTTTCTTTGTCATTTTTTCTAATTCTGCTTTTAAAGCTTCTATACCAGCACCAGCTTTTCCTATAACTACACCTGGCTTAGCAACGTGTAAGTCTAATTTTAACTTGTTTGCTGATCTTTCTATTTCTATCTTAGCAACTCCAGCAGAGTATAATTTATTCTTTAAGAATTTACGTACATTGTGGTCTTCTAATATTAAGTTTCCGAACTCTTTTTTATCAGTTGTAAACCATCTTGAATCCCAATCTTTTATAACACCGACTCTCAGTCCGTGTGGGTTAACCTTTTGTCCCATTGTTTTCCCTCCTATCTATTTATTATTTTTTTCTTTAACAACAACTTCTATGTGAGAAGTTCTTTTTCTTATCATAGTAGCTCTACCCATAGCTCTAGGCATAAATCTCTTTATTGTAGGTCCTTGGTTAGCAACTATTGAATCTATATATAATTTTTCAACGTCCATCTCGTGATTATTTTCAGCGTTAGCTTTAGCAGATTTAACAACCTTAGCTATTATTGAAGCCGCTCCTCTTGGAGTGTACTTTAATATTGCTAATGCTTCATCAACATTTTTTCCTCTTACAAGGTCACATACTTGACCTGCTTTTCTTGGAGATACACGTACAAATTTTGCAGTAGCTTTTGCTTCCATTGTGTTCTTCCTCCTTCCCTAGTCAAAATATATAATTATTTTCTTTTGTTAGATTTTTCGTCGTCTTTGTGTCCTTTGAAAGTTCTTGTAGAAACGAATTCACCTAATTTATGTCCAACCATATCTTCTGTTATATAAACAGGAACATGTCTTCTTCCGTCATGTACAGCAATAGTATGCTCTACCATTTGAGGGAATATTGTTGAACTTCTTGACCAAGTCTTTATTACTTCTCTGTTTCCGCTTTCATTCATAGCTTCAACTTTCTTTAAAAGTCTAGCATGTATAAAAGGTCCTTTTTTAGTTGATCTTGACATTTTAATATCCTCCTTTCCCGGGCAAATAAATTAAAATTTATTATTTAGTTCTTCTTGATACTATTAACTTATCAGAAGCTTTGTTTTTCTTTCTAGTTTTGTATCCAAGAGCTGGTTTACCCCATGGAGTAACAGGTGATGGTCTACCTATTGGAGATCTACCTTCACCACCACCGTGTGGATGGTCATTAGGGTTCATTACAGAACCTCTTACAGTAGGTCTTATACCCATATGTCTTTTTCTACCTGCTTTACCGATAACTACGTTACCGTGCTCTATATTACCAACTTGTCCTATAGTAGCTTTACAGTTTATGCTTACATATCTCATTTCACCTGATGGTAATCTAAGTAAAGCATATTTACCTTCTTTAGCCATTAATTGAGCAGAAACACCAGCAGATCTAACTAACTGAGCTCCTTTTCCTGGCTTTAATTCTATGTTGTGTACAACTGTACCAACTGGCATATCTTTTAATGCCATAGCATTTCCTGGTTTTATGTCAGCAGTTGGTCCTGATAATACAGTATCTCCAACTTTTAATCCTACAGGAGCTAATATATATCTCTTTTCACCATCTGCATAGTTTAATAAAGCTATGTTAGCAGTTCTGTTTGGATCATATTCTATTGTAGCAACCTTTGCAGGTATACCATCTTTATTTCTCTTGAAATCTATTATTCTATATTTTCTTCTGTTTCCTCCACCTCTGTGACGAACAGTTATTTTCCCGTGTGCATTTCTACCAGAGTTTTTCTTTAATGAAACTAAAAGAGATTTTTCTGGTTCGTTGCAAGTTATTTCATCAGAAACTAAAACTGTCATTTGTCTTAAGGCAGGAGAAGTTGGTTTAAACTTTTTTATAGCCATCTGTTTTCCCTCCTTTGTTAATTAGGGGTATTACATACCTTGGAAGAATTCTATTTCTTTGCTATCAGCAGCTAATTTAACCACTGCTTTTTTGAAGCTTGCAGTTCTTCCTTCAGATCTACCCATTCTTTTAACTTTTCCATCGTAGTTCATTGTGTTTACTTTTTCAACGTTAACTCCGAAAACTTTTTCTACAGCTTTCTTTATTTCAGTTTTGTTAGCAGACTTTGCTACTACAAAAGTATATTTTTTCTCAACCATGTCAGCCATACTTTGCTCAGTTACAACTGGCTTTATTATTATATCATGTGGATTAGTCATTATGCGTACACCTCCTCCACTTTTTTAACAGCGTCTGTTGTTATTATGAATGAATCATATTTTAATATATCGTAAACGTTTATAGTGTTAACTGTAGCAGTTGCAACACCTTCTACGTTTGCAGCTGATTTTATAACGTTAGTGTTATTTTCAGCAGTTACTACTAAAGCTTTCTTAGCAGCATTTACATTTTTTAATATTTGAACGAATTCTTTAGTCTTAGGAGCTTCCATGTTGAAAGAATCTAATACTATTATTTCGTTGTTTTGTACTTTAGAAGTTAAAGCACTCTTCATAGCTAATCTTCTAACTTTTCTTGGTAAAGTGTAGCTGTAGTTTCTTGGTTTTGGTGCGAAAGCAACTCCTCCACCAACCCATTGTACGGCTCTTATAGAACCTTGTCTAGCTCTACCAGTTCCTTTTTGTTTCCAAGGTTTTCTTCCGCCACCTCTAACTTCTGCTCTAGTTTTAGCAGATTGAGTACCTTGTCTCTTGTTTGCTAATTGGTTTTTAACAACTTCGTATAAAACGTGTTCATTAACTTCTACGTTGAATATAGAATCAGCTAATTCTATTTCTCCAACATTTTGTCCATTAATATTTAATACATTTAATTTTGGCATTATGCTTCCTCCTTTCTTAGGTTAGTTATTATTTAGAAGCTTTAACTGCTTCTTTTATAGTTACTACTGAACCTTTAGCTCCTGGTATAGCACCTTTTACTAATATAAGGTTCTTTTCAGCATCTATTCTAACTACTTCTAAGTTTTGAACAGTAACTTTAACGCTACCCATGTGTCCAGCTAATTTTTTGTTTTTGAATACTCTACCAGGGAATGAACAAGCACCCATTGAACCTGGTCTTCTGTGGTATCTAGAACCGTGAGATTCTGGTCCTCTAGATTGTCCATGTCTCTTTATTGGACCTTGGAATCCTTTACCTTTAGATATTCCAGTTACATCTATCATTTCTCCTGCAGCGAATAAGTCAGCTTTTATTTCTTGTCCAACAGTATATCCTTCTACAGAATCAACTCTGAATTCTTTTAAATGTTTCTTTAAAGTATTAGCAGCAGCTAAATGTCCTTTTTGAGGTTTGTTTAAAGATTTCTCTTTAACATCTCCAAAACCAACTTGAACTGCATTATATCCGTCTTTTTCAACAGTTTTTATTTGAGTTACAACAACAGGTCCTGCTTCAACAACTGTTACTGGTACTACTGCACCAACTTCAGTGAATATTTGAGTCATACCTATTTTTTTACCTAATATTCCTTTCATATTAGCACCTCCTATAATCTTACAGCGGATTACCAACTAAGGTAATCATTCTAAGATAGTTACCTTATAGGATAAGTATCTTAGGTGTTTGTTCTTATAATTTTATTTCTATATCAACACCAGCTGGTAAATCTAATCTCATTAAAGAGTCAACTGTTTTAGGTGTTGGGTTAGCTATGTCTATTAATCTCTTGTGAGTTCTTATTTCGAATTGTTCTCTAGAGTCTTTGTACTTATGCACAGCTCTTAATATTGTCACTATTTGCTTTTCAGTTGGTAGTGGCACAGGTCCTGAAACTTGTGATCCAGCTTTTTTAGCAGTTTCTACTATTTTTCCAGCTGAAAAATCTAATAATTTGTGATCATATGACTTTAATCTTATTCTTATCTTTTCTTTAGCCATTTTATTTCCCTCCTTTTATAGAACTTTTTAAATCTTTAAGTTTCAAACTCGTTTATACCGATACACACCTCCGGGTGTGTTGCGTTTTAAAAAACTAATATCGACTAATTTTCAACCAAGATTCTTTGTAAGTTTTTCGTATCTCTCAAGCACACTATTATATTTTATATTATTATTTACATTTTTTCAAGTTTTTTTTATCATTTTACAAATATTATTTCATCTTATAAAATTTTTTTACAAACTCGATTTATTTTCTCTAACAAAGCACTTATCTAGTATATATCTTTTAAGTAATATTGTCAACAAAATATGTATACTATATACTTCCTTTTATTTCATAAGCAAAAAAGAGGAGGTAATCCCCCTCTTAATCTATGAATAATTCTTTAATAAGAGATTATTCCATTATAGAAGCAACAACACCTGATGCTACTGTTCTTCCACCTTCTCTTATTGCGAATCTTAATCCTTCTTCAACACATATAGAGTTTATTAAGTCAACTTCTATAGTTACGTTATCTCCTGGCATTACCATTTCTATTCCTTCTGGTAACTTACAAGCTCCTGTTACGTCAGTTGTTCTGAAGTAGAATTGTGGTCTGTATCCATCGAAGAATGGAGTATGTCTTCCACCTTCTTCTTTTTTAAGAACGTATATCTCAGCCATGAATTTAGTGTGAGCTTTAACTGTTCCTGGCTTAGCTAATACTTGTCCTCTTTCTATTTCAGTTCTTTGAACACCTCTTAATAATGCTCCTATGTTATCTCCAGCTTCTGCTTGATCTAGTAATTTTCTGAACATTTCTACTCCAGTAACTACTATCTTTCTTGGTTCTTCTGAAAGTCCTACTACTTCTACTTCGTCTTGAACTTTTAATATACCTCTTTCAACTCTACCTGTAGCAACTGTTCCTCTACCTGTTATAGAGAATACGTCTTCTACTGGCATTAAGAAATCTTTATCAACATCTCTTTCTGGAGCTGGTATATATTCGTCTATTATTTCGAATAATTCTACTATCTTATCTCCCCAAGCTGAAGTTGGATCTTCTAAAGCCATTAAAGCTGATCCTCTTATTATTGGAGTGTCATCTCCTGGGAATTCGTACTCGTTTAATAAGTCTCTTATTTCCATTTCAACTAACTCTAATAATTCTTCATCGTCTACCATATCACATTTGTTTAAGAATACTACTATGTATGGTACACCAACTTGTCTTGATAATAATATATGCTCTCTTGTTTGAGGCATTGGTCCATCAGTTGCTGAACAAACTAATATAGCACCGTCCATTTGAGCAGCACCTGTTATCATGTTCTTAACGTAGTCAGCATGTCCTGGGCAGTCAACGTGAGCGTAGTGTCTGTTTGGAGTTTCGTACTCAACGTGAGCAGTTGATATTGTGATACCTCTTTCTCTTTCTTCTGGAGCTTTATCTATGTTAGCAAAGTCTACAGCTTCTCCTAATTGGTATCTTTCGTGTAAAGTTTTTGTTATAGCAGCTGTTAATGTAGTTTTACCGTGGTCAACGTGACCTATTGTTCCTATATTAACGTGTGGTTTACTTCTTTCAAATTTAGCTTTAGCCATTTTGAAATACCTCCCTGAATATATTTTTATGTAAGGCGAGGCAAACCTCACCTTACTTTTTTTAAATTTATATATAATTAACTTAATTAAAAGTTATTATTAATTATTTTCCTTCAGCTATTTTCTTAGCAACTGAAGCTGGAACTTGCTCATAGTGGTCGAATATCATAGTGTATGTTGCACGACCTTGAGTAGTTGATCTTAACTCTGTAGAGTATCCGAACATTTCTGAAAGTGGAACGAATGCATTTATAACTTGTGCACCATTTCTAGCTTCCATACCTTGGATTAGTCCTCTCTTAGAGTTTAATCCACCCATAACGTCTCCCATGTATTCTTCTGGAGTAACTACTTCTACTTTGAAGAATGGCTCTAGTAATACAGAGTTACCTTTCTTAAGAGCGTCCTTCATAGCCATAGATCCTGCCATTTTGAATGCCATTTCTGATGAATCGACTTCATGGTAAGAACCATCGTATAATTCAACAGCAACGTCAACAACTGGGTATCCAGCAACTATACCAGCAGCCATAGCTCCTTGTATACCTGCATCTGTTGGTCCAACGTATTCTTTTGGAACAGATCCACCAACAGTTTTGTTTTCGAATTTGTATCCAGAACCTGGTTCTTGAGGATTAACTCTGATCTTAACGTGACCATATTGTCCTCTACCACCTGATTGCTTAGAGTACTTGTATTCAACATCAACTGGTTGAGTTATAGTTTCTCTGTAAGCAACTTGTGGAGCACCAACGTTAGCTTCAACTTTGAATTCTCTTAATAATCTATCAACGATTATTTCTAAGTGTAATTCACCCATACCTGATATTATAGTTTGTCCTGTTTCTTCATCAGTCTTAACTACGAAAGTTGGATCTTCCTCAGCTAATTTTTGAAGAGCTATACCCATTTTTTCTTGAGCAGCTTTAGATTTAGGCTCTATAGCAACAGATATAACTGGTTCAGGGAATTCCATAGATTCAAGTATTATTGGATGAGCTGGATCACATAAAGTATCTCCAGTAGTAGTATCTTTTAATCCTACTGCTGCAGCTATATCACCAGCGTATACTTCAGTTATTTCTTCTCTTGTATTAGCATGCATTTGAAGGATACGACCTATTCTTTCTCTCTTACCTTTAGTAGAGTTAAGAACGTAAGATCCACCTTGCATTATTCCAGAGTAAACTCTGAAGAATGCTAACTTCCCAACGAATGGGTCAGTCATTATTTTGAATGCTAAAGCTGAGAATGGTTCTTCATCAGATGAATGTCTTTCTGATTCTTCTCCATCTTCTAATACACCTTTTATAGCTGGTATATCAGTTGGAGCTGGTAAGTAATCAACAACACCATCTAATAATAACTGAACACCTTTGTTTCTGTATGCAGAACCACAGAATACTGGGTTCATTTCACATGCTATAGTAGCTTTTCTTATAGCAGTTTTTATTTCTTCTACAGAGAACTCTTCACCTTCAAGATATTTCATCATTAACTCTTCATCAGTTTCAGCTACAGCTTCGATTAATTTTTCTCTCCACTCAGCAGCTAATTCTTTCATATCTTCTGGTATTTCTGTTTTTTCTATTTCTTTTCCTAAGTCGTCTTTGTATATGTGAGCACACATTTCTACTAAGTCAACTTCACCTTGTAACCAATCTTCTTTACCTATTGGTAATTGAACTGGTACAGCATTTGCATTTAATCTGTCTTTCATCATTTGTACAACATTGTAGAAGTCTGCACCCATGATATCCATCTTATTTACGAATGCCATTCTTGGTACTCCGTAGTTGTCAGCTTGTCTCCATACATTCTCAGATTGAGGTTCAACCCCACCTTTAGCACAGAAAACTGCAACAGATCCGTCAAGAACTCTTAGAGATCTTTCAACCTCAACTGTGAAATCGACGTGTCCTGGAGTATCTATTATATTTATTCTGTGACCTTTCCATTGAGCAGTAGTAGCAGCAGAAGTTATTGTTATACCTCTTTCTTTCTCTTGCTCCATCCAGTCCATTTGAGAAGCTCCTTCGTGAGTTTCTCCTATTTTATGAGTTTGCCCAGTATAGAAAAGGATTCTTTCTGTTGTAGTAGTTTTCCCTGCATCTATATGAGCCATGATTCCTATATTTCTAGTTTTCTCTAAAGGAAACTTTCTAGTCATGGTTATCCTCCTTATGATATCCTATTTCTCTTAAGGTTATCAGTCTATTCTATTTATTAGAATCTGTAGTGAGCAAATGCTTTATTAGCTTCTGCCATCTTATGAGTATCTTCTTTCTTCTTAACAGAAGCTCCTGTATTGTTAGCAGCATCCATTATTTCTTTAGCAAGCTTTTCAACCATACCTTTTTCTCCACGAGCTCTAGTATAGTTTACTAACCATCTTAAACCTAAAGTTTGTCTTCTTTCAGGTCTAACTTCAACTGGTACTTGGTAGTTAGCTCCACCAACTCTTCTTGCTTTAACTTCTAAAACAGGCATTATGTTTTCCATAGCAGTATTGAATACTTCTAAAGCATCTTCTCCTGTTTTTTCAGCTATCATAGCGAAAGCATCGTAAACTATTGTTTGAGCTTTCCCTTTTTTCCCATCTATCATTAAGTTGTTTATTAACTTAGTTACTACCTTACTTCCATACATTGGATCTGGTAAAACTTCTCTTTTTGGAACATTACCTTTTCTTGGCATTTTGCTTCCCTCCTTAATTATTTAATCTTAAATCATAGGTACTCGACATTTTATAATGCCGTGATGCCATAAATATGTCTATATATTTAAAGCACCGCACTATAATCAATTGTTAATTTTTATTATTTCTTTGCAGCTTTAGGTCTCTTAGCACCGTACTTAGATCTAGCTTGCATTCTCTTATCAACACCTGCAGTATCTAAAGTACCTCTTAGTATGTGGTATCTAACCCCTGGAAGGTCTTTTACTCTTCCTCCTCTTATAAGAACAACACTATGTTCTTGTAAGTTGTGTCCTTCTCCTGGTATATAAGCAGAAACTTCTATACCGTTAGTTAATCTAACTCTGGCAACTTTTCTTAAAGCTGAGTTAGGTTTCTTAGGAGTAACTGTTTTTACTGAAGTACAAACTCCTCTTTTTTGTGGAGCACTTGCATCAGTAGTTTTTTTGTTTAAAGAATTGTATCCTTTTTGTAATGCTGGAGCAGTAGATTTCTTCTCTATTGCCTTTCTACTTTTACGAACTAATTGGTTAATTGTTGGCATTCATCCGCACCTCCTCTTTTAATAATTTTCGATCTTAATGACCGCCAACTTGCAAGTAATACGTTCAATATTACTCATAATACACAATTAAATGTCTATTAACACACATAAAATGTGGTTTTAGCACTTCTTAGCTTGGTGCTGCTAGTTCTTTGTATATTTAAAAGTCCATTTAAAAGTTACTAAGGATAAAAAATCCTTAGTAATCTTTTAAATTTCATACTTTTACATTTTATCACCAGACACAATTACTGTCAAGATTTCTTTATCTTTATCAGTTCTTAGTCTTGTATTTTTTCAACAGCTATGTTTTTATATCTCTTCATACCTGTTCCTGCTGGTATTAATTTACCTAATATTACATTTTCTTTTAAACCTATAAGTCTATCTTCTTTACCTTTTATTGCAGCTTCCGTTAAAACTCTTGTAGTTTCTTGGAATGATGCAGCAGATAAGAATGATTCTGTAGCAAGAGATGCTTTAGTTATACCTAATAAAGTTCTCTTTGCAGTTGCCGGTCTTAATCCATTAGCTATAGCTTCTTCATTACATTTATTGAATGTCAATACATCTTCATATCCACCTGGCAATAAATCTGTATCTCCTGGATCTTCAACTTTAACTTTAGATAGCATTTGTCTTACTATAACTTCTATATGCTTATCGTTAACGTCAACCCCTTGCATTCTATAAACTCTTTGAACTTCTTTAACTATATACTCTTGAACTCCACCTATACCTTTAACTCTTACGATATCATGTGGATTTATAGAACCTTGAGTTAATGGGTCCCCAGCTTCTACCATTTGTCCTTGTTTTACTCTTACTCTTGAACCATATGGTATTGCATAAACTTCATTTTCACCTGATTCTGGAACTATAACTACTTCTTTTCTCTTACCAGTTTCATCTATTTCAACTCTACCTGATATTTCAGTTATTATAGCTAAACCTTTTGGCTTTCTAGCTTCGAATAATTCCTCAACCCTTGGAAGACCTTGAGTTATATCTCCACCGGCAACCCCACCTGTATGGAATGTACGCATTGTAAGCTGTGTACCTGGTTCACCGATAGACTGAGCAGCTATTATACCAACAGCTTCACCTATGTTAACTTCTTTACCTGTAGCTAAGTTTCTTCCGTAACACTTAGAACATACTCCATGAGTAGTCTTACAATTAAGAACAGTTCTTATTTGAACCTTTTCTATTCCCGATGCTATTATTTTTTCAGCGTCATCTTCTGTTATCATAGCATCCTCTTCAACTAAAACTTCTCCAGTTTGAGGATTTACTATAGCTTCTATAGTATATCTACCAACTATTCTGTCATATAATTCTTCTATTACTTCATTTCCATCTTTTATTGCAACTATTTCTGTAGTATCTGTTGTACCACAATCAACTTCTCTAACTATAACATCTTGACTGACATCAACAAGTCTTCTTGTTAAGTAACCTGAATCGGCAGTACGTAGTGCAGTATCGGCAAGACCTTTTCTAGCACCATGTGATGATGTGAAGTATTCCATTACTGATAAACCTTCACGGAAGTTAGATTTAACTGGAACCTCAACTGTTTTACCAGATGCATTGGCCATCAGACCACGCATACCAGCTAACTGTCTTATCTGGTTCTTAGAACCTCTGGCACCAGAGTGAGCCATTATATAGATGTTGTTTAATCTTTCAAGACCTTCCATAAGAGCGTCTGTTACTTTATCAGTAGTTTCTGACCAAGTTTCTATAACTCTCTCATATCTTTCTTCATTAGATATTAATCCTCTTCTATATGCTCTTTCATACTTATCAACTTTTTCTTCAGCTTCTGCTAAGTATGCTTTTTTAGCTTCTGGAACTTTCATATCTGCAACTGCAACAGTTATACCACCTCTAGTTGAAAATTTGAATCCTAAAGCTTTTATATGATCTAGTAATATAGCTGTTTCTGTATTTCCATGTCTTCTAAAGCATTTATCTATTATTGTTCCTAAAGATTTTTTAGTAACTAAAAAATCTACTTCTAATCCGAATGGATCTACACTTCTATCTACAAATCCTAAATCTTGAGGTATATTTTCATTGAATATAAATCTACCTACTGTACTTTCAACAAGAGATTTTCTACCGTCTGGTAATACTACTCTCATTTTAACTAATGCATGTAGTTCTACTGCACCAGTTTGGTAAGCAAGTAACATTTCATTATAATCTTTAAATATTATTCCTGTTCCTTTTTCTCCACCTTGAGCTTCGATTGTTAAATAGTAACATCCTAAAACCATATCCTGAGAAGGAGTAGTTATTGGTGTACCATCTTTAGGAGCAAGTATATTATTTACAGAAAGCATTAAGAATCTTGCTTCTGCTTGTGCTTCAACTGATAAAGGTACGTGTACCGCCATTTGGTCACCATCGAAGTCGGCATTGTATGCTGTACATACAAGTGGGTGAAGCTTTATAGCTTTACCTTCAACTAAAACAGGTTCAAATGCTTGGATACCTAGTCTATGAAGAGTAGGAGCACGGTTTAATAGAACTGGATGGCTCTTTATAACGTCTTCTAAAACGTCCCATACTTCTGGTTTAACTTTTTCTACTATAGACTTAGCACTCTTTATATTGTGTGCATATCCTTCTTTAACTAATTTATCCATTACAAATGGCTTGAATAATTCAAGAGCCATCTTCTTTGGAAGACCACATTGATAGAATTTAAGTTCCGGTCCAACAACTATAACAGAACGTCCTGAATAGTCAACACGTTTACCAAGTAAGTTTTGACGGAAACGTCCTTGCTTACCTTTTAACATATCTGATAAAGATTTAAGTGGTCTATTACCAGGTCCTGTTACAGGTCTACCTCTTCTACCATTGTCGATTAAAGCATCTACTGCTTCTTGAAGCATTCTCTTTTCATTTCTTACGATAATGTCAGGTGCTCCAAGTTCTAATAATCTCTTTAATCTGTTATTTCTATTTATAACTCTTCTATATAAATCATTTAAGTCAGAAGTTGCAAATCTTCCACCATCTAATTGAACCATTGGTCTTAAATCTGGTGGTATTACAGGTATTGCATCTAATATCATCCATTCTGGTTTATTTCCAGACTTTTTAAACGCTTCTACAACTTCTAATCTTCTTATAGTTCTAACTCTTTTTTGACCAGTACTGTCTTTTAAGTCAGCTCTTAATTCTTTACTTTCTCTTTCTAAATCTATGTTCTTAAGTAGTTCTTTAACTGCTTCAGCACCCATTCCTACTTCGAAAGAGTTGTATCCATATTTTTCAACTGCACTTCTATATTCTTTTTCAGTTAATAGTTGCTTTGCATTTAATCCAGTTTCACCTGGGTTAATTACAACATATGAAGCAAAGTATAATATTTTCTCTAAAGATCTTGGAGACATATCAAGTAAAAGACCCATTCTACTTGGTATACCTTTGAAGTACCAGATATGAGACATAGGAGCTGCTAGCTCTATATGTCCCATTCTTTCTCTTCTTACTTTAGCTTTAGTAACTTCTACTCCACATCTATCACAAACTACACCTTTGTATCTAACTCTTCTATACTTACCACAGTGACATTCCCAGTCCTTTTGTGGTCCAAATATTCTTTCACAGAATAAACCGTCTTTTTCAGGCTTTAAAGTACGGTAGTTTATAGTTTCAGGTTTTTTTACCTCTCCTCTTGACCATTCTCTAATTTTTTCTGGAGAAGCTAACGCTATTTTTATCGACTCAAAATTGTTTAATTCAAACAAGGAGTTCTCTCCCTTCTATTTGATATTTGCACTAATTAAAAACTATATATCAAAATCTTCATTTTCATAATCTAAATCGTCATAATCCATATCTTCCTCAAGATCTAGATTATCCATATCTGCATCTGTTTCATCAACTAATTCATCATCTATTTCTTCGATTATGTGAGTATCTTCTACTTCTTGCATATCGTCTATAAGACTTATTTCGAAGTTTCCATCTGTTTCATCTATATCAACAGATTCTCTTACTTCTATTTCTTTATCTTCATCAGTTAATACCTTAACATCTAAACATAAACTTTGAAGTTCTTTTATAAGAACTTTGAACGATTCAGGGATTCCTGGTTCTGGAATATTTTCTCCCTTAACTATTGCTTCGTAAGTTCTAACACGTCCTACAACATCATCAGACTTAACTGTAAGTATTTCTTGAAGGATGTGAGCTGCACCATATGCTTCTAATGCCCAAACCTCCATCTCACCAAATCTTTGTCCACCAAATTGAGCTTTACCTCCAAGTGGTTGTTGAGTTACTAATGAGTATGGTCCAGTACTTCTTGCATGTAACTTATCATCAACTAAGTGATGTAGTTTAAGCATGTACATGTATCCTACAGTTATTCTATTGTCAAACGTATCACCAGTTCTACCATCGTACAGTGTTAACTTACCATCTTCTGGATATCCAGCTTCTTTAAGAGCTTCTCTTATATCGCCTTCTTTTGCTCCATCAAATACAGATGTTGCAACATGCCATCCTAAAGCCTTAGCAGCAAGTCCTAAATGAACTTCAAGTACCTGACCGATGTTCATACGAGATGGTACCCCTTGTGGGTTAAGAACTATGTCAAGTGGAGTTCCATCAGCCATGAATGGCATATCTTCTTCAGGTAATACTCTAGATATAACCCCTTTGTTACCATGACGTCCGGCCATTTTATCTCCGACTTTTATTTTTCTCTTCTTAGCTATATAACATCTAACTAATTCGTTAACTCCTGGAGATAAATCATCTCCATTTTCTCTAGTAAATACTTTTACATCAACGATTATACCAGACTCTCCATGAGGAACCTTAAGTGAAGTATCTCTAACTTCTCTTGCTTTTTCTCCGAAGATTGCACGAAGTAATCTTTCTTCAGCAGTAAGTTCAGTTTCTCCTTTTGGAGTTACTTTACCAACTAATATATCTCCTGAATCTACTTCAGCACCTATTCTTATTATACCTCTATCATCTAAGTTCTTTATAGCACTTTCAGATACATTTGGTATATCTCTAGTTATTTCTTCTGGTCCTAATTTAGTGTCTCTAGCCTCACATTCATATTCTTCTATATGAATTGTTGATAATCTATCTTCTTTAACTAATCTTTCGTTTATTAAGATGGCATCCTCATAGTTATAACCTTCCCAAGTCATGAATGCTATAAAGCAGTTTCTTCCTAATGCTACTTCACCTAAATCTGTAGCCGGTCCATCTGCTATAACATCTCCTGCTTTTATCTCATCATTTTTATTGATGATTGGAGTTTGGTTTATACAAGTACCAGAGTTTGAACGTTTAAATTTAAGTAATTTATATCTGTCCTTACTTCCATCTTCTTTTCTTATTATTATTTCATCTGCAGTAACTCTTTCTGCTATACCTGAGTTTTTAGCAACTACAACTGCTCCAGAGTCTTTCGCTGCTCTATATTCTACTCCTGTACCTATAATTGGTGCTTCTCTTCTTACTAGAGGCACGGCTTGACGCTGCATGTTCGATCCCATTAGGGCACGGTTGGCATCGTCATTCTCTAAGAATGGTATCATAGCTGTAGCTATAGAAACAACTTGTTTAGGAGATATATCCATATAATCCACTCTACTTGCTGGAACTAATTCAACTGCACCATTTACTGTTCTACAAACAACTCTGCTGTTTATGAACTCGCCATTTTCAGTTAAAGGTTCATTTGCTTGAGCTCTTACGAATAAATCTTCTTCATCAGCAGTTAAATAATGTATTTCATTTGTTATTCTTCCTGCTTCCTTATCATATTTTCTATAAGGAGACTCGATGAATCCATATTCATTTATCTTAGCATAAGTTCCTAATGAGTTTATAAGACCGATGTTTGGTCCTTCTGGAGTCTCTATTGGACACATTCTTCCGTAGTGAGAATGATGAACGTCACGAACTTCGAATCCAGCTCTTTCTCTTGAAAGCCCTCCAGGCCCTAATGCAGATAATCTTCTTTTATGTGTTAACTCAGATAATGGGTTTGTTTGGTCCATGAACTGAGATAACTGAGAACTACCAAAGAATTCTTTTATAGCTGCAGAAACAGGTCTTATGTTTACTAAAGCTTGTGGAGTTATAGATTCCATGTCTTGAACAGTCATTCTTTCTCTTATAACTCTTTCCATTCTAGATAAACCAATTCTTACTTGGTTTTGTAGTAATTCTCCTACTGATCTTATTCTTCTATTTCCTAGGTGGTCTATATCATCTATATTACCTATTTCATAGAATAAGTTAAATTCATAACTTATTGAAGCGATTATATCATCTAGTAAAATGTGCTTTGGTACAAGCTCTTTCATTCTTATTTTTATCGCTTCTTTTATTTCTTCTTCGTCACTATACTCATCTAATATTTCTTTTAATGTTGGATAGTGAACTTTTTCTTTTATATTTAATTCATCTATATCAAAATTAATGTGAGACTTAATGTCTACAAAGTTATTTCCTATAACTTTAACTGTAGTGTCTTCATCAACAAGTATGTTTACTACATTTATACCTGCATTTTGTATATCTTTAGCTGTCTCATAAGATATCTTTTCTCCAGCTTTAACGAATACTTCTCCTGTTTCAGGATTTATTATATCATCAGCTGAAACTTTATTCATTATTCTATAACATAAAGCTAATTTTTTGTTGAATTTATATCTACCAACTTTAGCTAAGTCATATCTCTTCGGATCAAAGAATAATGCATTTAATAATGATGAAGCACTTTCAACTGTAGGTGGCTCACCTGGTCTTAACTTTTTGTATATTTCTACTAATCCTTCTTCAACAGTCTTAGTATTATCTTTTTCTAAAGTAGCACTTAATCTTTCATCTTCTCCTAAAAGTTCGATGATTTCAGCATCAGTACCTATACCTAATGCTCTTAATAAAACAGTAACTGGTTGTTTTCTAGTTCTGTCTACTCTTACAGATATAACATCATTAGAATCTGTTTCATATTCTAACCATGCCCCTCTGTTAGGTATAACAGTAGAAGATATAAGTCTCTTACCAGTTTTATCTCTCTCTTCAGCATAATAAACCCCCGGAGATCTAACTAATTGACTTACTATAACTCTTTCCGCTCCATTTATAACGAAAGTTCCTCTTTCAGTCATAAGTGGGAAATCGCCCATAAATACTTCTTGTTCTTTTATTTCCCCAGTTTCCTTATTTATAAGTCTTACTTTAACTTTTAGAGGTGCACAGTATGTAGCATCTCTTTCTTTACATTCTTCTATATCGTATTTCGGCTTATCATCTAAAGAGTAATCAACAAATTCTAATATAAGATTACCTGTATAATCTTCTATTGGAGAAATATCTTCAAATACTTCTTTTAACCCTTCTTCTAAAAACCACTTATAAGAATCAACTTGTAATTCTATAAGATTTGGTAAATCAGCTATTTCTTTTATCTTAGAAAAGCTCATTCTAGTTCTCTTACCTATCGTGACAGGATGTGGCATTCACTTTTCACCTCTCAATAATTAAAAATAAAACCATAGTCATTCTAACGCATCTAATAATTTTACCATAAGAATTATTATTTTTCAATATGTATATTAACAACTATTACACAATCTGTGCATAATTATTCAACCTCATAAAATATGCATTATTTATTATGCACAAAATGCCAATCTATAATTCTATTTTTCTTGCATATTTTTTATTTTTTAATAAAGTAAAAAAAAAGATGCCAAAAGGCATCTTTTCCGTTTCATTTATAAAAACTACTTAACTTCTACAGTAGCTCCAGCAGCTTCTAACTTAGCTTTCATTTCTTCAGCTTCCTCTTTAGAAACTCCTTCTTTAACAGTCTTAGGAGCGTTGTCAACTACTTCTTTAGCTTCTTTTAATCCTAATCCAGTTATTTCTCTAACAGCTTTTATAACTCCAACTTTTGAAGATCCAGCTCCTGCTAATACTACATCGAATTCAGTTTTTTCTTCAGCAGCTCCACCAGCAACTGCACCAGCCATCATAACTGGAGCTGAAGCAGATACACCGAATTTTTCTTCAGCAGCTTTAACTAATTCATTTAATTCTAAAACTTTCATGTTTTCTATAGCTTCTAATATTTGTTCTATTGTCATTTTTAGCACCTCCGAATATTTTTCTTAAATTATTTTTATTATGATAACGTCACTATGCAACCTTATCTATTTTTTCAAAATTGACAATTAAGCTTCTTGTCCTTCTGCTTTCTTTATCATTGCATCTATTAAGTATGCAAAGTTTGACATTGGAGCCTTTAAGCTTCCAAGTAACTTAGCAAGAAGAACTTCTCTTGATGGTATGTTAGCGAACTCAACTATTTGAGACTCGTTGTAGAATTCTCCTTCTACTACACCCATTTTTAATTGCATTTTTGGATGAGCATCCATAAATTCTTTTAATATTCTAGCTGGAGCAACAGGATCTTCGTATCCGAATGCTATTGCGTTAGTTCCAACTAATAACTCGTCATTGAATTGTTCTATACCAACTTCTTTAGCAGCTCTTCTTACTAAAGTGTTTTTGTATACCTTATATTCAACACCAGCTTCTCTCATTTTCTTTCTTAATTCAGTTACTTCTTCAACTGTTAATCCTTTGTAGTCAACTACAACTGCAGAAGAAGATTTTTGTAACTTCTCAACTATTTCACTTACAACTTGTGATTTAAGTTCTATAGCTTGTCTCATCTAAACGTGCACCTCCTTCACCTGATAGGTTTGTTTACGCCGTATATCTCATTAAAAAAAGCTTTCGTATCATTTTATAGACACACAAAGCTTTAGTAATTCAATCCATCTAAAACCTCGGTAGGATATTTAAGCTTTACGCCCCTACTGTCTACGGCAAAACTATTATTTTTTATATCAACAAATGTTATATTAACATTTTTGTTTATCTGTGTCAACAGGATAATTATTCTGCTATTTTAGCTGGATTTATTTTTACTCCAGGTCCCATAGTAGAAGCTACTGATATACTTCTTAAGTATTGTCCTTTAGCAGCAGCTGGCTTAGCCTTAACTATAGCATCCATTAATGCAGCAAAGTTTTCAGCTAATTTTTCTCCACCGAAAGATACTTTACCTACAGTAACGTGTATTATGTTAGTCTTGTCTAATCTGTACTCAACTTTACCTGCTTTTATTTCTTCTATAGCTTTAGCTACATCAAATGTAACTGTTCCTGATTTTGGGTTTGGCATTAAACCTTTTGGTCCTAATACTCTACCTAATCTACCAACTACACCCATCATATCTGGAGTAGCAACAACTATATCGAAATCGAACCAGTTTTCACCTTGTATTTTTTGTACTAATTCTTCAGCACCTACAAAGTCTGCTCCTGCAGCTTTAGCTTCTTCAGCTTTTGGTCCTTTAGCAAAAACTAAAACTTTTTTAGTTTTACCAGTTCCGTGTGGTAATACAACCGCACCTCTAACTTGTTGATCAGCGTGTCTAGAGTCAACACCTAATTTTATATGAGCTTCAACAGTCTCATCGAATTTAGCATTAGCTATTTCAGAAACTAAGTTTAATGCTTCTTTAGCATCGTACATTCTAGTTCTATCAACTTTGCTTAATGCTTCTACATACTTTTTGCTTTTTTTAGCCATTTTATTTTCCTCCTCGTGGTTATTTTCGGTTTTAAAACCTCCCACTTCTATGCGAAGTGTCTAATTTAAAATTAGTCTTCTATAACGATACCCATACTTCTAGCAGTACCAGCTATCATGCTCATAGCAGCTTCTACTGATGCAGCGTTTAAGTCAGGCATTTTTAATTCAGCTATTTTTCTAACTTCATCAGATGATAAAGTAGCAACCTTCTTCTTGTTTGGTTCTCCTGAAGCTGAATCTAAACCAGCAGCTTTCTTTAATAATACTGCAGCTGGCGGAGTTTTTGTTATGAAACTGAATGATCTATCTTGATATACAGTTATAACAACTGGTATTATCATCCCAGCTTGATCTGCAGTTTTAGCATTGAATTCTTTAGTGAATCCCATTATGTTAACACCGTGTTGTCCTAATGCTGGACCAACTGGTGGTGCTGGAGTAGCCTTTCCTGCAGGTATTTGTAATTTTATTTGACCTATAACTTTTTTAGCCATTTTAATCGCACCTCCTCAGATTATTTACATATAAAAAATTATATTCTTTCTATACTATCAATGTCCATTTCAAATGGAGTCTTTTTATTAAAAGCATCCAAGAAAACAGTAACAGTTCTATTTTCCATATTGATTTTTTCTATAGTCCCTATTTTACCGCTGAATGGACCATTTTTGATTTCAACGTTGTCTCCAACCTCTAAATCAGTATCTCCATTAACAATTTTAGTAGACTCTAAATCAATACCCATAGCAATAACTTCGTCATCACTTAATGGTACCGGCTTTGAACCTGGTCCAACGAACCCTGTAACGCCCTTAGTATTTCTTACAATATACCAAGATTCGTCTGTTATAACCATTTTGATTAGCACATAACTTGGGTATACTTTTCTTTGTCTTGTTTTTTCCTTACCTGTTTTAGTAGTTTCTACTACATCTTCAGTAGGAACAACGACTTGAGTTATGCAATCTTCCATACCTCTAGTCTTTACAGCTTTTTCTATAGTAGCTTTAACCTTGTTTTCATGTCCTGAATAGGTATGAACTACATACCATTTTGCTTCTTGTAATTCTGACATTATTTTTCTCCTTTTTATCTACTTAGTATAAATGCTAGCGCACCAGATAAAGCAGTGTCTAATAGCCATACTAATATAGTGAACGAAATAACTACAGTTAAAACTATTCCTGTATTTTTCAGTAATTCCTTTTTTGTCGGCCACGTAACTCTTTTTAGTTCTTGCTTAGTGTCTTTTATGTAAGATACTAAACTAAATCTTTTTTTCTTGGCCATAACGCCATTATTTACCTGAGTAGCCATACTACACTCACATCCTTAATTAAAACTATTTTGTTTCTTTATGAGCAGTGTGTTTCTTACAGAATCTACAATATTTTTGTAATTCTATTCTGTCTGGATTATTCTTCTTGTTTTTAGTAGTGTTATAGTTTCTTTGCTTACATTCTGAGCATGCTAAAGTTACTTTTACTCTCATCTGTTACACCTCCAACTTTTATAAGTAAATATATTAAATAATATAATACTTTAATTTATTTAATTGAAGTATTATTACCTTCCAAATCATTACCTTGTATAAGTTATCACAAATTAATATGACTGTCAATGTTTTTGTACCTTCAATCTTTAAAAAAAGAGGAGGTTTCCCCCCTCTTAATCTATGAATAATTCTTTAATAAGAGATTATTCCATTATAGAAGCAACAACACCTGATGCTACTGTTCTTCCACCTTCTCTTATTGCGAATCTTAATCCTTCTTCAACACATATAGAGTTTATTAAGTCAACTTCTATAGTTACGTTATCTCCTGGCATTACCATTTCTATTCCTTCTGGTAACTTACAAGCTCCTGTTACGTCAGTTGTTCTGAAGTAGAATTGTGGTCTGTATCCATCGAAGAATGGAGTATGTCTTCCACCTTCTTCTTTTTTAAGAACGTATATCTCAGCCATGAATTTAGTGTGAGCTTTAACTGTTCCTGGCTTAGCTAATACTTGTCCTCTTTCTATTTCAGTTCTTTGAACACCTCTTAATAATGCTCCTATGTTATCTCCAGCTTCTGCTTGATCTAGTAATTTTCTGAACATTTCTACTCCAGTAACTACTATCTTTCTTGGTTCTTCTGAAAGTCCTACTACTTCTACTTCGTCTTGAACTTTTAATATACCTCTTTCAACTCTACCTGTAGCAACTGTTCCTCTACCTGTTATAGAGAATACGTCTTCTACTGGCATTAAGAAATCTTTATCAACATCTCTTTCTGGAGCTGGTATATATTCGTCTATTATTTCGAATAATTCTACTATCTTATCTCCCCAAGCTGAAGTTGGATCTTCTAAAGCCATTAAAGCTGATCCTCTTATTATTGGAGTGTCATCTCCTGGGAATTCGTACTCGTTTAATAAGTCTCTTATTTCCATTTCAACTAACTCTAATAATTCTTCATCGTCTACCATATCACATTTGTTTAAGAATACTACTATGTATGGTACACCAACTTGTCTTGATAATAATATATGCTCTCTTGTTTGAGGCATTGGTCCATCAGTTGCTGAACAAACTAATATAGCACCGTCCATTTGAGCAGCACCTGTTATCATGTTCTTAACGTAGTCAGCATGTCCTGGGCAGTCAACGTGAGCGTAGTGTCTGTTTGGAGTTTCGTACTCAACGTGAGCAGTTGATATTGTGATACCTCTTTCTCTTTCTTCTGGAGCTTTATCTATGTTAGCAAAGTCTACAGCTTCTCCTAATTGATATCTTTCGTGTAAAGTTTTTGTTATAGCAGCTGTTAATGTAGTTTTACCGTGGTCAACGTGACCTATTGTTCCTATATTAACATGTGGTTTACTTCTTTCAAATTTAGCTTTAGCCATTTTGAAATACCTCCTATTGTTATCTTATATAATTTTGCTTGTAATAAGCTTATGGTAAGTATTTTACTATTAATCATTTCTGTTTTCAAGATGTTTTTCCAATTTTCTCTTAACCCTTTGAAGAGCGTTATCTATTGACTTTACATCTCTATTTAATCTATCAGCTATGTACTGATATGACTTGCCATTTAGATATAATTCTAATACTTCTAATTCTAAATCACTTAACAGCTCGTCCATCTTTGATTGAATTCGCTTTAACTCTTCTTTGCTTATTATAAGTTCTTCCGGATCTGTTACTATACTAGTAGCTATAATATCTAAAAGAGTTCTATCTGATTCTTCATCATATATTGGTTTATTTAATGATATATACGAATTCAGCGGTATATGTTTTTGTCTCGTTGCTGTTTTTATAGCTGTTATTATTTGTCTTGTTATGCATATTTCCGCAAAACATTTAAAGGAATTTGTTTTACTTCCATCAAAATCCCTTACAGCTTTATAAAGACCTATCATTCCTTCTTGTATTATATCTTCTTTATCTGCACCTACCAAAAAATATGATTTTGCTTTCGCTTTTACAAAGTTTCTATACTTTATAATAATATACTCTAATGCTAGTTTATCCCCATTACTAGCTTTTAATACTATATTATACTCATCTTGTTGACTATTATCTAAAAATTCATATCCCTTTTCTTCTGCTATTGCCATTAAAATTTCTCCCCCTGTAAACAATCTCATAGATATATTATAGTCTAATAAACTTTGCTACTTCAACGCTTTCTACGAATGTTCTCAAGTTTCGACAATGTTTCCTTATCTAACCTATCTTCCAAGAAATTTCTTTGTATTTTTTTCTGTTGGCTATTAGCTCTCTCTTTTATCCTTTCCTTTGCAACATCTAAATCTAGTTTTAGTTCTCTTGCAGAAACTCTGCTAGCCCCTTTACCTAAAACAATTTGTTGCTCAGCATAGTCATTTGTAACTACCTTTACCTCATCATACTTAGATAGTGTACTTATAAATTTTTCTATATAACTATCTGCTGTCTGAAGTTCTTTTGTATAAACAATTGTTATATGCTTTCTATTTTCCACTTTTTCTTTAGAGTTTTTTATATTATAAGCATCAAACACTATTATTGCTTTTTTACCTGTAAACTCTGCATAATCAATTATATAATGTATAAGCTTTTCTCTCGAATCCTCTAAACTATATTTAGATATTTCTTTTAAATCATCCCATGCATTTATAATATTGTAACCATCTATTATTAAATAAGAATTTGTCTTTTTTCTCATTATGTTATTTTTTACCTGTTCTTTGTCTGAATATCTCGTATAAAAGAATTCCTCCAGCTACAGAAGCATTTAAAGATGTAACATTCCCTACCATAGGCATCTTAACTGTGAAATCACAGTTTTGTTTTACAAGCCTTGATATTCCAAATCCTTCACTTCCTATAACTAAACCTATTGGACCTGTAAGATTTTGTTCATAGAATGGTTGTCCATCCATATCTGCTGCAGCAATCCACAGACCTTCTTCTTTTAACTTCTTTATAGTATTTACTATATTGGTTACTTTACATACTGGCACATACTCTACTGCACCAGCTGATGCTTTTGCTACTGTTGGTGTTATGTGTACACTTCTTCTCTTTGGTATTATTACTCCATGAGCACCAACTGCATCTGCTGTTCTTATTATTGTCCCAAGATTATGCGGGTCTGTTATCTCATCTAATATTATAAAAAATGGATGTTCTGATTTTTCTTTAGCTGATTGGATTAACTCATCTAAATCATAGTATTTATATTCACTAACCTGTGCTATTACGCCTTGATGGGTGTGACTTGTACTTATTTCATCTAATTTATTTTTATCTACATATTGTATTACGATATTTTTTTCTTTTGCCATACCTATAATTTTCTTTATAGATCCTTCTTTTGCAGAGTTAGATATCATTATTTTATCTATCTCTCTATTACTTTTTATTGCCTCTATAACTGGATTTCTTCCTTCTATATTTGCCAATTCTTTCACCGCCTATTTTGTTCTTTATAATTACCTATATATTATAATGTTTTATTTATAACTACTATTATACATCATTTACAAAAAAAAGCATTGTCATTTAATTAAGACAATACTTTTTAACTAATTTTATTTCATATTATTTTCTACAATTTCTAAACCTTTAGATATTATATACTTTAGCCTACTTATCTCCTCATTTAAATATAAATACCCTATTAATGCCTCAAATCCAGTAGCATGCTTATAATCTATAATATCTGCATTTTTAGGAGATGTATGAGATTTTTGATTTCTTCCTCTTTTATAAATTCTCATTTCATCTTCACTTAATTCATTCTCTATTTCATGTATAATAGTTGCTTGCGCTTTTGCATTAACATATTTTATAGCACTTTTATGAAGGTCATTAACTTTTTTATTTATATTTTTTCTTATTAAGTACTCTCTTACATAAGATTCATATACAGTGTCTCCTAAATAAGCTAATACTAGTGGTGATATAGTAATTAATTCTGATCTATCCATGATTATATCCTTTTCCACTTAACACCTTGTCTTGTATCTTCTAAGACAATACCTTTATCTAATAATTCTTGTCTTATTTCATCCGCTAATTGATAATTTTTATTTTTCTTAGCTTCTGTTCTTTTTTGTATTAAGCTTTCTATCTCTTCATCTAGTATATCATCTTTTTTCTTATTTACTATATTTAATACAGAAGTTAATTCATTAAATTCATCTAAACATTTATTAGCAAATTCTAATGATGAATTTTCATTAACATTTGAATTTATAAACTTGGCTAATTCAAATATAACACTTATAGCATCTGCTGTATTTACATCATCATCCATAGAGTTTATAAATTTACTTCTAAATCCATCTAATTCTGTTGCTAGTTTTAATTCACCTTGTGTCATATTAGATTCTTTTAAATTACTTATAGTAAATTCTAATTTTTCTTTAGTATTATACAATCTATCTAAACCTGCTTTTGCTTGATTTAACATCTCATCACTAAAGTTAACTGGATTTCTATAATGAGCTGATAACATAAAGAACCTTACAATTTCTAAATCATATAATTTAGATATATCTCTTACTGTAAAGAAGTTTCCTTTTGATTTACTCATTTTTTCATTATTTATATTTATATATCCATTATGTATCCAGTAATTAGCAAAAGTTTTTCCACTTCTAGCTTCACTCTGAGCTATCTCATTTTCATGATGTGGGAAAGTTAAATCTTGGCCTCCTGCATGTATATCTATCGTTTCTCCTAAGTATCTATTAGACATAACAGAACATTCTATGTGCCATCCTGGTCTACCTTCACCCCAAGGACTTTGCCATCCTGGTTCTCCTTCTTTTTTTGCCTTCCAAAGTACAAAATCCATAGGATGTCTTTTTTGATCGTTTACTTCTATTCTAGCACCCGCTTCTAATTCATCTTGTTTTTGTCCTGAAAGCTTTCCATAACCTTCAAACTTTTTAGTATCAAAGTATACATCTCCGTTCACTTCATATGCATACCCTTTATCTTCTAGTTCTTTAACAAAATCTATTATTTGTTGTATATTATCTGTAACTTGTGGGTGTACAGATGCTCTCTTTATTCCTAATCCATCAGAATCTACAAAATATTCATTTATATATTTCTTCGCAACTTCTTCTGGAGATATTCCCTCTTCATGACCCCTTTTTATAATTTTATCATCTACATCTGTAAAGTTTTGCACATAAGTTACATCATAGCCTCTATATTCTAAATATCTTCTTAATGTATCAAATATAATAAAAGGTCTTGCATTTCCTATATGTATATAATTATAAACCGTAGGTCCACATACATACATCTTTACCTTTCCTTCCTCAATAGGAACAAACTCTTCTTTCTGCCTAGTCATTGTATTATATAATTTCACACTCATCACCTCACTATATTGTTATAAATTCCCATAACACAATAATTATATACTATATTATAATTGAAAACACTTACAATTAATAGTATTACTATTATATCCAGCTATTCTATAAAAAATATTCAGTATTACCTATCTAAGAATAAAACTTTATTGCTTACACATTCTTCGAAAGTATCATTACTTACTATATTTTTATTTTTTAACAGTTCTAATGCTTCTATGTAATCCTCACAAAGTTGTTCTAACTCTTTTTTAACATCTTCTATATTATTATACATAGTACCCCCTTGTTTTTAAACAAACCAATTTATTTAATATTTTTAAATTATTAAAACCTATTTATTATTAATTTTCTTAATTAACATATAATTTATATATTAAATTTTAATAATAAAACTCCTCTACTATCATATGTAAATATTTCCTCCAAATAATTACATATAAAAAAGCCCTATGCAGTGGACTTTTTTTAACTATAATATATTATTTTTTACATAAGTTAATCTATTTAAGCAAATTTCTTTTCCTAAAACTTCCATAGTTTTTGGTAAATCCGGTCCATGCATTTGACCAGTTAAACTTATTCTTGACCCCATAAATAAATTTTTACCTTTTATTCCATGCTCTTTTTGTATTTCTTTGAACATAGCTTTTACAAATGCCTCATCTAATACTTCTGCATTAGATATTTTTTCTTCTAATGCATTTACTAACGTCGGTATATGCTCTAACTTTAAGAAATCTTCACATTCCTCAGTTTCTAACTCTACCTTATCTCCAAAGAATATTGAAGCGTGGTCAGTTACTTCTTTTACATATTGTAATTTTTCTTTTAGCACTGATACCATACCTTTTAAGAAGTCATATTTTTCTTTGGCTTCTTCTTCTGTAACAAATCCAGCTTCAACTAAGAATGGTATAGCTAAGTCTGTTAAGTAAGCATCATCCGCTTCTTTTATATAATGTTGGTTAACCCAATTTAATTTTTCAGTGTCAAATACTCCACCACTCTTAGATACTCTCTCTACCGAGAATGCTTTCTCTAATTCTTCCATAGTGAATAATTCTTGATTATCTTCTGGAGACCATCCAACTAATGCAACATAGTTTATTAGTCCTTCTGGTAAGTATCCCTTTTTCTTGAAATCTTCAACTGCAACATCACCATGTCTTTTACTTAATTTTTTCTTTTCTTTGTTAAGTATATTTGGTAAATGTACAAATGTTGGAGCTTCCCATCCAAATGCTTCATATAAATAAACATGCTTTGGAGTTGAAGAAACCCATTCTTCTCCTCTTATTACATGAGTTATTTTCATTAAATGGTCATCAACTACAACTGCAAAATGGTAAGTTGGGAAACCATCAGTTTTTATTAAAACTTGATCATCTAAATCATTAGTATTAAATTCAGTTTCTCCTCTAACTAAGTCAGTGAATTTTATTACATGATTTTCTGGCAATCTTAGTCTTATTACATAAGGTATACCAGCTGCTATCTTTTCTTCGATTTCTTCTTTTGATAAATCTCTACAGTGACCATCATATTTTGGAGTTTCTCCAGCTTCTTTTTGTTTTTCTCTTACTTCATCTAACCTTTCTTTTGAACAGAAGCAGTAGTAAGCTTTTCCGCTATCTAATAACTCTTGTATGTATTCTATATATATATCTAATCTTTCTGATTGTATATATGGACCATATTCACCTTTTTGAACTATGTTTCCATTTTCATCTAACATAACACCTTCACTGTGGTTAACTCCACCCCAGCTCATTGCATTTAACATGTTTTCTATAGCACCTTCAACTAATCTAGTTTGATCAGTATCTTCAACTCTTAATATGTATTCTCCGCCCATTTTTTTTGCAAATAAGTAGTTATATAAAGCAGTTCTTAAACTACCTATATGTACAAATCCAGTTGGACTTGGAGCAAATCTTACTCTTACGCTCATCTCTTTACCTCCTGATTATTTTCATACATCTTTTATAATATCAAAAAACGTCTATATATTGTATTTTTATTTTATCCAAATGACTAAAAAGGAATCCTTTTGTGGATAATTAGATTTTAAATCAATTTAAGATAGTATATATATCCACATATACATAGAATTATTAACATATACAGTGGATTATATATACTATCTTATTATTATCCTAATTTAACATTATTTTTTATAAATTCAGCTTCTACTTTAGATTTTATTTCATCTAATCCTATAACTTCTTTATCTTGGCTATTTCTTAACTTAAATTCAACTTTTCCATCTACTATATCTTTACCTACAGTAATTCTCATTGGTATACCTATTAATTCAGAATCCTTGAACTTAACTCCAGCTCTTTCATCTCTATCATCTAATAGCACTTCTACGCCCATAGCTTTTAACTCTTCATATATTTTTTCAGCATTTTCTCTATGTTCATCTTTTTTAATGTTTACAGGAACTACTACTACATGATATGGAGCTATAGCTAAAGGCCAAATTATACCATTTTCATCATGATGTTGTTCTATTACAGCAGCTGCAGTTCTTTCTACACCAATTCCGTAACATCCCATTACTATTGGTTGAGATTTACCATTGTTATCTAAGAACGTAGCTCCCATAGATTCTGAGTATTTAGTTCCTAATTTGAATATGTGTCCAACTTCAACACCTCTAGCAACTTCTAAAGCGCTACCACACTTTGTACACTTGTCACCTTCATTAACGTTTCTAAAGTCTCCAACTGTACCTTCAAAGTCTCTTCCATAGTTAGCATTTTCTATGTGGTATTCAGTCTTATTAGCACCTATTACTACATTTTTTTGATCTACTACTTCTTGGTCTATTAATAAGTAATCAGTCTTTATTCCTATTGGTCCAGCAAATCCAACTTCAGCGCCTGTTACTTCTCTTATAGTTGTTTCGCTAGCAAGCTCAAACTCTACAGCTCCACCTATAGCATTAGCAACCTTAGTTTCATTAACATCTCTGTCTCCTCTTACTACTACTGCTACAGATTTTCCATCAGCATAGTATATTAAAGTTTTTGCAAACTTACCTGCATCTTCTTTGAAGAATTCTACTAATTCATCTATTGTATGAACTCCTGGAGTATGAACTTCCTTCATTTCTTTCATTTCTTCATTTGAAGCTTCATGATTTACTGAAGTTGCTTTTTCTATATTAGCAGCATAGTCACATCCTGAACAGAATACTATCTCATCTTCTCCAACTTCTGATTTAACCATAAACTCAGCTGAAGCTGATCCACCCATTGCTCCTGAATCAGCTTGAACTGGGCTGTTTTCTAATTCACATCTAGCAAATATATTTGTATATGCTTCAAACATATCTTGATATGACTTATCTAATCCTTCTTGATCTACATCGAAACTATATGCATCTTTCATTGTGAAAGTTTTAGTTCTCATAACACCAAATCTAGGTCTTCTTTCATCTCTATATTTTACTTGTATTTGATATAAATTTAATGGAAGTTGCTTATAAGATGTAACTTCTTGTCTTACTAAATCAGTAAAAACTTCTTCATGAGTTGGACCCATACAGTAACTTCTTTCGTTTCTATCTTTTAATCTAAACATTTCTGGTCCCATTACATCCCATCTACCAGACTCTTTCCATAACTCAGATGGTATAAGACCTGAACATAGTATTTCTTGAGCACCTTTAGCATTCATTTCTTCTCTTATTATATTTTGTATCTTATTAAAAACTCTTATACCCATAGGTAATTGGTTATACACTCCTGAAGCCATCTTTCTTATCATCCCTGCTCTTAACATTAACTGATGACTTGTTATTTCTGCATCAGATGGAACTTCTTTTAATGTTGGCATTAACATCTTTGACATTCTCATTTTACATTTCCTCCTTGGTTAAATATTCATTCTTAAAATTTAAATACAAAAAAACCTTCCGTCTCTATAATAAATATAGAGACGGAAGGTTAGCTTTCCGCGGTACCACTCTAATTAGCCATAAGGCTCCCTTAAGTAGGATATAACGCTCCAAAACGTAAGAA
Organism: Romboutsia sp. Marseille-P6047; assembly: GCF_900604535.1. NCBI lineage: Bacteria > Bacillati > Bacillota > Clostridia > Peptostreptococcales > Peptostreptococcaceae > Romboutsia > Romboutsia sp. Marseille-P6047. Next base: position 14,354 of record NZ_UWOT01000018.1, on the reverse strand, counting down.
CTTGTTACTGTTCTTAAGCTAGAAGACTGGTTCAAAAACTTCCTCTTAGAAACTCTCAGCCACGTTTCCTCTCTGTAAAGATTTCATCTTTTACTATTTCTTCATAATTGCATTTTATATTATTAACTATGGTATTTACTTTTATCAAATAATCTATTCATAATAATATATTATTTAATATTACTTGTCAACTTTTACAATAGTACATACACTTTGTGCTGCTATACCTTCTTTAGCTCCAGTAAATCCTAAACCTTCTTCTGTTGTTGCTTTTACATTTATGTTATCTATATCTGTATCTAACGCTTTAGCGAAATTTTCTCTCATTTTTTGAATATGAGGTGCCATTTTAGGACTTTGAGCTATTATTGTGCAATCTACATTATTTATTTTATAACCTTTATTCTTTATTAAATTATTTACAAACTCTAACAATTTTATACTATCAGCACCTTTATATTTTTCATCATTATCCGGGAAATGCTTACCAATATCCCCTAAAGCAAGTGCTCCTAATATCGAATCCATAACTGCATGAGTTAAAACATCAGCATCTGAGTGACCTAATAATCCTTTTTCATGTGGAACATTCACTCCACCTATAATTAACTTTCTATTTTCTACTAATTTATGAACATCATATCCTATTCCTATTCTCATATTATACCTCCTATATAATTATACATGTTTTTGTAAGTTTAAAATTTGTTCTCCAATTCCTATATCTTCTGGACTAGTAATTTTTATATTATCATATGAACCCATTATCATTGTAACTTGTTGTCCAATTTTCTCAACAAGCATAGAATCATCCGTACCGTAATAATCATGCTTATAAGCTTCTTCATATGCTCTCATAATAAGTTTATATTCAAAACTTTGTGGTGTTTGAGCTGACCATAAATTTTCTCTGTTAGGTGTATCTTTTATACTTCCATCATCAACGAATTTAATCGTATCTTTTACAGGCATTCCCACTACAACAGCTTTCTTCTCCCTTGCAACTTTAATAGAATTATTTATTATTCTCTCACTTACAAAAGGCCTTGCTCCATCATGTATTAAGACTATTTCACACCTACTATCTATAAGCTTTAGACCATTATATATTGAATCTTGTCTTTCTTTGCCTCCATAGGCTATTTTTATATTTTTAAAACTATATCTATCTATAATTTTATCCTTAAAAAATTCTTCTTCTTCTTTTTTTATACATACAATAATTTCATCTATATTTTCATTTTTATAAAAAGTTTCTATAGTGTGAGCTATTATTTCCTTTTCATTTAACTTTATAAATTGCTTATTAATACCCATATTCATTCTTTTGCCGCTTCCAGCAGCTACAATTATAACGCTATTCATTATTCCACCTCTTAAATTCTTACTATTCAAGCATTCTTCTCTGATTCATTATATCCTAAATGACCTTTTCTTTAAAATATAATCTTTATTAGTTTTATCATTTATTTTCTTATTAAAAAAAGAGTTATACTAAGAATTTCTCCAATAACTCTTAATATAACTCCTTTTTAATATAATTAATTTTTAGGTTTTCCAAATATCATTCTTCCTGCTGGTGTTTGAAGTACAGATGTAACTAAAACTCTTATAGTTTCACCCATATGCTTTCTACCACCATCTACAACTATCATGGTACCATCATCTAAGTATGCTATACCTTGATTAGCTTCTTTACCTTCTTTTACAACCTGAGCTACCATTTCTTCTCCAGGTATTGCAACTGGTTTTATTGCATTTGCTAACTCATTTATATTTAATACTTCAACGCCTTGAAATTGAGCCACTTTGTTTAGATTATAATCATTTGTAACTACCTTACCACCTAAAACTTGAGCTAATTTTAATAATTTACTATCAACTTCAGGAATATCATCAAAGTCTGTTTCACTTATTTCAACTTCTATATCCAACTCTTTTTGAATAATATTTAATATATCAAGTCCTCTTCTTCCTCTAACTCTTTTTAAGTCATCTGAAGAGTCTGCTATATGTTGTAATTCATTTAAAACAAACTTAGGTATAATTAATTTACCTTCTATAAATCCAGTTTTACAGATATCAGCTATTCTTCCATCTATAATTACACTAGTATCTAATACTTTTACAGGTATACCTTTATTAACTTCTTTTTTGCCACTTTTATCTTTTATGCTATTTGATAATCTAGCAAGCTTATTTATATTAAATAAATCATCTCTACTTTTAAGAGATATTCTTATTCCTAAATATCCCATGAATATGTACGTTATTAATGCTAAAACTCCATTTATTAATGGTATTCTTACTATTGTATTTATTAATCCAACTATTAAGTATGCAATAACTAAACCAATTATAAGACCTATAGCTCCTAATAATATGTCTGTTTGAGGATACTTTGACATTTCAGTATCCAATATTTTTACTAATTCTTTAGTTTTATTTACAACCCAAGGTTCTAACTTATAAAACACAAATCCTAATATTGCTCCTACACCAATCGATGCTATATATCCATATACTATATTTCCAAATTTTAAAAATTCGATATTTTCCATTAACGCTAAGTATGTAGCAAATCCTAATACAAAACCGGCAATTCCTATGAGTGCCCTTATTATTCTTCGTATCAAAATTTCACCCCCTAGTTATCTATTTAATATCTTCATTATATTCTAACTTATTTCTTTTATTCAATAACAAAGTTGTAACATCTTTTATATATGCCTATCTAATAATACTAACTGCTGCATTTTTATAAGTCCATTTTTTATATAAGTCGCTCTTATTTCTCCTATACCTTCTACCTCATCAAGCTCTTCAATTGAAGCTCTTACAATTTCCTGGAAATTATCAAAATAATTAACTAAATTTTCAATTATTGTTGCAGGTAATCTGTGTATCTTATTAAGTATTCTGTATCCTCTAGGTCTTATTGCCATATCCATACTTTCAGAGAATCCACTGTATCCTAATATCCTAGCCATATTTGCTAAGTCTATAAGTTCTTCATCGCTTAAGCTTCTCATTTTTTTATTAAAGTCTGTAATTCCTAAATCTTCTCTCTTGTAATCCTTGAATATAAGCTTCTGATCTATTCTAGCTGTACCCATTAACTCTTCTAATTGCATGCTCACTAAGTTACCTTCTACACCTAATTCTATCACATAATTCTCTATTATGTTAGTAATTCTCATAACCATTTCCATCTTTTGTATAACTAAAGCAACATCATAAATAGTAACTAAATCCTTAAATTCTAATGCATTAAGACTTATTACAGCCTGATCTAAAACAGCCTTATACTTTTCTAAAGTTTGTATTGCTTGATTAGCTTTTGTAAATATTTTAGATATTTCTTCCACTACATATTTGTATTCACCTTGATAAACAGTTATTATATTTCGTCTTTGTGAAATTGCTATAACAATAGCCCCTGTTTGCTTAGCCACTCTTTCCGCTGTTCTATGTCTAGTTCCTGTTTCCGATGTAGGAATTGAGTAATCTGGTATAAGTTGCGCATTCGCATATAATATCTTTTTAGTATCTCCACTAATAACTATAGCACCATCCATTTTTGCTAACTCATAAACATATGCTGGAGAGTATTCTGCATTTATGGCAAATCCACCATCTACAACATCCATTATTTCTTCATTTGTAGCAATTACTATAAGACCACCAGTTTTAGCCTTTAAAACATTGTCCAGTCCTTGTCTCAGTTGTGTTCCTGGAGATATCATTTTTAATGCTTGTAATATTTCTTTATTGCTTAGGAAATTATCCATTACTATCTATTCCCCCCTAGCACTATATTAATAGCTTGTCTTAAATTATCTACAGGAATAATATCTATCCCTGTTACTTCTTTAACTGCATCATAATTATTTCTAGGAATAATTATCTTTTTAAAACCTAGCTTTTTACACTCTGCAATTCTTTTTTCTATAAAGCTAACTGCTCTTACCTCTCCTGTTAACCCAACTTCTCCCGTTACCACTACGTCTTCTGATACTGGTATATTCCTAAAGCTAGATGCTACCGCAAGTATTATTCCCATATCTATAGAAGGTTCATTAATCTTTATTCCTCCTACAACATTTATATACACATCTTGATTTTGTATTTGTAGACCTACACGCTTTTCAAGTACTGCTAACAACAAGGCTACTCTATTAAAATCAACTCCTGTAGCTGTTCTTTTGGCTATTCCAAAACTAGTTGGAGATACTAATGCTTGTAATTCCAATAACATTGGTCTTGTACCTTCTACAGTAGATATAATTACTGATCCTGCAACGTCTTTTGGTTTTTCAGATATTAATACTTTTGATGGATTATCAAGCTCTACTAATCCTAAATCTCTCATCTCAAATACTCCTAGCTCATTAGTAGATCCAAATCTATTTTTTACAGCCCTAACTAATCTATAAGTATTGTATCTTTCCCCTTCAAAATATATTACAGTATCAACCATATGCTCTAATAACTTAGGACCTGCTAAAGATCCTTCTTTTGTTACATGTCCAACTACAAAAGTAGATATACCCATTTTTTTAGAAATTTTCATAAACTTAGCAGTACCTTCTTTAATCTGACTAACAGTCCCTGGCGCTGAAGCAATTTCTGGGCTATATACTGTTTGTATTGAGTCTACTATGATTAAATCCGGACTTATTGTATCTAGGTTTGCTTCTATTATACTTAAGTTATTTTCTGCAAATATATATAAATTATCGGAATTAATTCCTAATCTTTTTGCTCTCATCTTAATTTGAGACTCAGATTCTTCTCCTGATATATATAAAACTTTTCTTCCTGCATTTGCTACATTACTTGATACTTGAATTAAAAGAGTTGATTTACCTATTCCAGGGTCTCCTCCTACAAGTACCAATGATCCTTTTACAATTCCTCCACCAAGAACTCTATCTAATTCTGCTATCTCTGTAGAAAATCTTTCTTCTTCTTTAGTTTCTATAGCATTTATATTCACAGGCTTTGATGAAGATTTATCTATAATAAAAACTTCTTTTCTTGAATTCTTTTGTTCTATTTCTTCTACAAATGTATTCCATTTTGTGCATTCTGGACATTTTCCCAACCATTTACTAGTTTCATATCCACACTCTTGACATACATATTTTGTTCTAATTTTTGCCATTTTTTAAATCACCCTTAATTTACTATTGTACTATATAATTTTAACATTTGCATGGAATAATATGTAAATGTATTTAAATTTTTTTACAAAAATAGAGGAGTTTTACTCCTCTTATTATATTACTACTATTTTGTGACAAAAACCACTTTATTATTTTTAATTGTTGCTATTACAGAGTTTCCTTTTTTTATCTCACCTTTCAATATTGCTTCAGATAACTGATCCTCCAATTCTTTTTGTATTGCTCTTTTTAGTGGTCTTGCACCATACTCTAAATCTATACCTGCTTTAGCTATTAAACTTATTGCATCTTCTTTCATTTCTAAATTAATTTCCATATTTTTTAATCTTTTAATTACTTTATCTGCCATTAATACTACGATTTTAGCTATATGTTCTTCACTTAATGCGTGGAATACAATTATATCATCTATTCTATTTAAAAATTCAGGTCTAAATTGTTTCTTTAACTCAACCATTATGCATTCTTTCATTTTCTCATACTCATCTTTTGATTTTTCATTATCGCTTATTGTACTAAATCCTAGAGTTTTTTGATGCTTAATTTTAGTTGCCCCAACATTAGATGTCATTATTATAATTGTGTTTTTAAAATCAACAGATCTACCTTTAGAGTCTGTAAGTCTTCCTTCATCTAATATTTGTAATAATATATTAAAAACATCTGGATGGGCTTTTTCTATTTCATCAAATAACACTACAGAGTATGGTTGCTTTCTTACCTTTTCAGTTAATTGACCACCATCATCATGACCTATATATCCAGGAGGAGAACCTATCATCCTTGATACTGAATGTTTTTCCATATATTCTGACATATCAATTCTTATAATTTGATTTTCATCTCCAAAATGGGCTTCTGCTAAAGCTTTACTTAATTCGGTTTTACCAACCCCTGTTGGGCCTAAGAATAAAAATGAGCCAATTGGTCTGTTTGGATCCTTTAAACCTGCTCTTGATCGTCTTATCGCCTTAGAAATTGAATTTACAGCTTCATTTTGTCCAACAACTCTTTTGTGCAATATTTCATCTAGGTGTAATAATTTTTCAGCTTCTTCTTCTACTATTTTATTTACAGGTATTCCAGTCCATAAACCAACAACTTCGGCTACTACATCTGCATCTACTAAGTCATAATTCTTAGAAGATGCGTTTCTCCAATCTCTTTTTACATTTTCTAGTTTTCGTTTTAGTTTACCTTCTTCATCTCTAATTTTAGCTGCTTCTTCAAAATCTTGGCCTCTTATAGCTTCTTCTTTTTCTTTATCTATATTTTTTATTTTATCTTCTAATTCTTTTATACTTATTGGCGGTGTATTTTCTTTTAGTCTAACCTTAGATGCTGCCTCATCAATTAAATCTATTGCTTTGTCTGGTAAAAATCTATCTGTAATATATCTGATTGATAAATCTACAGCTGCCTCTATTGCTTCATCACTTATCTTTACTTTATGGTGTGCTTCATATTTATCTCTTAATCCTTTTAAAATATCTATACTATCTTCTTTACTTGGTTCATTTATTAATATCGGTTGAAATCTTCTTTCTAAGGCCGCATCTTTTTCTACATGCTTTCTATATTCGTCAATCGTAGTTGCTCCTACAATTTGTATATCTCCTCTTGATAAAGTTGGTTTTAATATATTTGATGCATCTATTGAGCCTTCACCTGTGGCTCCAGCCCCTATCATTGTATGCATCTCATCTATAAATAGTATTATACTACCATTCTTAATTACTTCATCTACAACTTGCTTTACTCTCTCTTCAAATTCACCTCTATATTTGGCTCCTGCTAGTAATGATCCCATATCTAGTGTATATAATAACTTATTTCTTAAATTTTCAGGAACATTTCCATGTGCAATGTTTAATGCTAAACCTTCTACCACTGCTGTTTTACCTACACCGGGGTCTCCTATAAGAACAGGATTATTTTTTGTCCTTCTGCTTAATATTTGAATTATTCTTTGTATTTCCTTTTCTCTACCTATGACAGGATCTAACTTATTCTGTTTAGCGAATAAAGTTAAATTTTTTCCATACTTATCTAATAACTTAGATGATGGAACCTCCTCATTATTTGTATAACTAACTTCATTGCTAACTTGGACTGAGTATGATTCTATTCCCATCATCTCTATTATTAATTGAACTATGTCTCTCTGACTTATTCCAGAATAATTTAATATTTTTATACCTATACCTTCACCTTCTTGAGCAATTGCTAATAATATATGTTCTGTACCTATATAGTTTGTTTTTAATTTATTAGCAAACATACCTGAAAGCTCTAGTATTTGCTTAGTTCGTGGACTTAGTGTTACTTCTTCCGTTACTGCATCATTTTTACCTTCTAATTCAATAATCTTTGCTTCTAAGTATTCTTCAGTCACACCTAATTTTGTAAGTACTTTAGCCGCTATACCTTCCTGTTCTTTTAGAAGGCCCAAAAGTATATGCTCACTTCCTACTACTTTATTCCCTAACTTTTTAGCTGAATCTATTCCTAAATCAATTGCAGCTTTAGCTCGTTGAGTAAATCGATTGAAGTACATATATCTTTACCTCCTTCTATATTAGATTTAGATATACTTATACTATATGCATCTACTATTAATTATCTGTCTGTACCAAAAAAATAATTTGAAATATTCTAGTCATTAGCAAAAATATTTATGCTAATGACTAGAATATTTATATATTTACTTTCTTATTACTTCATATAAATATATCTAAATAAATAGTATTAGTGTACTTTAGCATTTGCACTTGATATTATCTTCTCAGCAATAGAGTCTGGAACTTCTTCATACTTTTCTAGCTCCATTTCAAAATATCCCCTACCTTGAGTCATTGATCTTAGATCTATCGCATATTTAAATGTTTCTGCCTGTGGAGCTTCTGCATATATGATTTGTTTGCCTCTATTATCAGGCTCCATTCCTAATATCTTACCTCTTCTTTTACTTATATCTCCCATCACATCTCCCATATATTCTTCTGGAATAGTAATTTTTAATTTCATTATTGGTTCTAGTAAAATAGGTTCTGCTTCTTCCATTCCTTTTTTGAACGCTATATTAGCTGCCATTTTAAATGCCATTTCTGAAGAGTCTACATCATGATAAGATCCATCATAAAGGGTTGCTTTTATATTAGTAACAGGGAATCCAGCTAAAATACCTTTCATCATAGAGTCTCTTAAACCCTTTTCAACTGCTGGTATATATTGTTTTGGAACAGATCCACCAAAAATTTCTTCTCCAAATTCAAAGTCTTTATTTCCTCTTTCAAATTTAATCTTTACATCACCATACTGTCCATGACCTCCAGATTGTTTTTTATGTTTACCTTGAACATCCGCAGATCCTTTAATTGTTTCTCTATATGCTACTTTAAGGTCATCTAATTCAACATCTACTCCAAACTTTTCTCTCATTCTATTCTTCACAGTATTTATGTGAAGCTCTCCTTGCCCTCCTATAAGGGCTTGTTTAGTTTCTGAATTTCTATACCAACTTATAGTAGGATCTTCTTCGACTATTTTATTTAATGCTGCACTTATTTTTTCCTCATCACCTTTATTTTTAGGTACTATAGCATAATATATTTGAGGTTTTGGTAAATTAATTTTTTCTAGTGGTTCACCTTCCTTGTTAATAGATAAAGTATCCCCAGTTTGTAATGAGTTTAGTTTAGTTAAAACTACTATATCTCCACATTCTGCCTTATCAATTTCTTCTAAATCTCCATTTTTTATAATATATAACGTGTCTATTTTTTCTTTTATTGATTTATTTACATTATATACATCTATACCTGATACTATTTCTCCACGAGTTACTTTTAAATATGATATCTTACCTTTAAATGGGTCTGCTATTGTTTTAAATATGATCCCTTCAAATCCACCAGCATTACTTTTATACTTAGGATTTAAGTAAGAAGATACTGTTTCTAAAATTTCTTTAGTTCCTATATTGTGTATAGTTGAACCACAAATTACAGGTATTATATCTCCTCTTTGCATCCCAATTGTAATTCCTTTTTGAATCTCTAATGATGTTAATTCTTCTCCACTAAAGTATTTGTCTAGAATTTCGTCATCTGTTTCAGCGATTAATTCCATTAATGCATCTTTTACAGTTAGTGCTTCTGTTTTAAATTCATTCTCTAAATCATCCATACTCTCAAAAATATTATGTAGTCTAATAAATTTTTTGTCTTTGTATATAGGTATTATCATAGGTATTACTTTATTTCCATACTTATCTCTTAACATTGCTATTGCATCTTTATATCTTGCTTTTTCATTATCTATCTTATTTATAAACATTATCTTAGGAATATTTTCTGTTAGTTCTAATGACTTTTCTGTTCCAACCTGAATAGGAGTGGTAGCATCTATCACTATAACAGCTGCATCACTTGCTCTAAGAGATGATATAACTTCTCCAGTAAAATCAAAATATCCCGGAGTGTCTAATAGATTAAACTTATAATCGCCATACTCAACAGGTACTAAATTCATTCTATAAGTCATATTAGTTTTATCGGTTAAATTAGGTATTTTTTTTGTTAAATTTGATGTATATGATATTGCTTCAATTAAGTTTGTTTTTCCACATCCACTATGTCCCAATATTGCTATATTTCTTAACATGTTACTATCATATATTTTCATATAGGCACCTACCTTTTTTAATTTATACAAAATCTTATTTAAAATATTTTATTAAATAATTTAAAATTTTTGTATTTGCAGGTGGTGAATTTATTTAAATGATATAACATTCCCGCTATACGCCTTAACCTTAATTAAAATATATTTATTAGTATCCTCATAAAGAATTATTCACTTTATAGTATATATTTATCCTGTTTTTATTTAGTTATTTAACGTAAAGCTCTATATTTCCTGAGAAATAAGTAGAATTAAAATATTAATAATTAGTTATTTATATTAAATACTATTCTACTAATTATATAAAAATCATTTTTTTATAGTAAAAACTCTATATAGAATCCAATGCTTAATCTATATAGAGTTTTTAATTGCTACTCCATTTCAATCAATAACTGAGAATCCCCTACTATGTCATTTTCACTTACCTTAATTGATTTTATCTTTCCATTTGCTCTAGATACTATATTAGTTTCCATCTTCATAGCTTCTATAATTATCAGTGGTTCATGTTCTTTTACTTCATCTCCTTCTTCAACTAATATTTTTATAACCTTACCAGGAATACTTGCTCCTATTTGTAATGGATTATCAATATCTGCCTTTATAACTTGGTTTATTTCTCCAGAGAAATTGTTATCTTTAATTTCTATCTTTCTAGACATTCCATTTAACTCAAATAATACTGTTCTGTACCCATTCTCTTTTACTTTACCTATTCCCATTAATTTAATACTTAGGACTTTACCTTCTTCTATTTCAACATCACATTCTTCACCTCTATTTAAGCCATGAAAAAACACTTCACTATCTAATTTAGAAATATCACTATATTCTTGAAAATGCTTTAAGTAATCTTCATATACTCTAGGATATAACGAATAGCTTAGCGCGTTTCTTATATTGGATTTTATATTAAATTTTTTATCTAAATATCTTTTTTTATTTATAAAGTCAAATTTTGGTATTAATAAACCAGGTCTAACATTTATAGATTCTTCTCCTTTTAAAACCACTTTTTGTAATTCTTTAGGTATACCACCCTCTGGTTGACCTATCATTCCTTTACAGAAATCCACTACTGAATCTGGAAATGATAGCTTTTTACCTTCTTCTATTATGTTATCTTTTGTTAAATTATTTTTAGTCATAAATATTGCTAAATCACCAACTACTTTTGATGATGGGGTTACCTTTATTATGTCACCAACTACTTCATTAGCCTCTTTATATTTTTCTTTAACTTCTTCAAATCTACCCACTAATCCTAGGCTATCAGCTTGAGGTTTTAAATTAGAATATTGACCACCAGGTATTTCATATTCATATATTTCTGAACAAGAATTTGACAACCCGCTTTCAAATCGTTTGTATAATTTTCTTAAATCAGCATAATAGTTTCCAATTTCTCTATACCCATATAAATCAATATTTGTATCCCTCTCTGTAAATTTAAGTGCTTCTACTATAGCATTTAATGATGGCTGACTTGTAAGACCCGACATAGTTTCTAATGCTCCATCAACTATATCTACACCTGCTTGTGATGCCATTAAACATGTTGCCACACCATTTCCACTTGTATCGTGTGTATGAAGGTGTATAGGTGCTTTAACATTTTCTTTTAAAGCCTTTATTAGTATATACGCAGCTTGTGGTTTAAGTAGTCCTGCCATATCTTTAATACAGATTATATCTGATCCTAATGCTTCTAGTTCTTTAGCCATTTTTATATAATACTCTAAATCATATTTAGTTTTTTCTAGATTTAGAACATCGCCGGTATAACATATACTTGCCTCAACAATTTTTCCAGTATTTAAAGCTGTATCTATTGACAACTTCATATTCTCTACCCAGTTTAGTGAATCAAATATTCTAAACACATCTATACCTTGCCTTGCTGACTCTTTTAAGAATTCTTTTATTACATTATCTGGATAATTAGTATATCCAACTCCATTAGAAGCTCTAAATAACATTTGAAACATTATATCAGGTATTTCTTTTCTTAGTTTTTGTAATCTTATCCATGGAGATTCATTTAAAAATCTATAAGCAACATCAAATGTAGCTCCTCCCCACATCTCTAATGAAAATAGATCTTTCATATATTCATTTGTAGGATGTGCTACTTGTAAAAAATCATATGTTCTAAACCTAGTTGCAAGTAATGATTGATGAGCATCTCTCATCGTAGTATCAGTTAATAATAATTTCTTTTCATTCTTTATTTTTTCTATATAATTATCTTTTCCTAGTCTATCAAATAAATTTTTGCTACCTTCTATTTTAGGTATATTATCTTTAATATGAGGTTTATGAATCTGATCAAATACTGGCTTTTCTTTGCATTTATTATCATTTACTACTATATTTCCAATAAATTGTAATAATTTCGTTCCCCTATCTTTTCCCTTCTTTATTTCAAATAACTCTGGATTTTCATCTATAAATTTAGTACTACACTTACCTTCTTTAAATATAGGATTTTTTAATACATTATTTAAAAATCCTATATTTGTTTTAACACCCCTTATTCTTATTTCTTTTATAGATCTAATCGTCTTGTTAATAGCACCTTGAAACGTTCTATCGAAAGATATTGTCTTTACAAGTAAACTATCATAATATGGGCTTATTTCAGCACCTGTAAATCCATTTCCACCATCTAACCTTATCCCGAATCCTGATCCTGTTCTATATACTTGAATTTTACCTGTATCAGGCATAAAGTTATTCTCTGGATCTTCAGTTGTTATTCTTGCTTGTATTGAGTACCCCATTAACTTAACATCATCTTGGGATTTTATATTAATTTTATCGCTATCTAATCTATAACCTTGGGCTATAAGTATTTGGCTTTGTACTATATCTATACCTGTAACCATTTCTGTCACAGTATGTTCAACCTGTATTCTAGGATTCATCTCTATGAAATAGTATTTTCCACTAGAATCTACTAAAAATTCTAATGTTCCAGCATTAATATAGCCTACATGCTTAGCTATCTTCAAAGCATCATTACAAATACTATCTCTAAGCTCTTTTGCTAAGGAAAAAGCTGGTGCATACTCTATTATCTTTTGGTGTCTTCTTTGTACAGAGCAATCTCTTTCATGAAGGTGTACAATATTTCCGTATTTATCTCCTAGTATTTGAACTTCTATATGCTTTGGATCAACAACATATTTTTCTATAAATATAACATCTTCGCCAAAAGCCTTTCTAGATTCGCTACATACAGTTTGATATTCAAACTCTATTTTATCTTCATTATAAACAACCCTCATGCCTCTTCCGCCACCACCATTAGAGGCTTTTAACATAACTGGATATCCAATTTGTGCAGCTACTTCCTTAGCTTCTTTTGCACTTTCTATAGGTTTATTAATTCCAGGTATAGTCGGAACATTTACTTCTTTAGCTATTTTTTTTGAATTTATCTTATCTCCCATCATATTCATTATTTCTGCAGTTGGACCGATAAATGTTATGCCATTTTCTTCACATTTACGTACAAATTCAGGATTTTCAGATAAAAAACCATATCCAGGGTGTATAGCATCAACATTCTTACTTTTAGCAAGCTCTATTATTCCATCCATATCTAAGTAAGCATCAACTGGACCTTTTCCTTCACCTATCATATATGATTCATCTGCTTTTGTTCTAAATAAGCTATATTTATCTTCTTTACTGTATATTCCCACACTTTTTATACCTAACTCAGAACATGCCCTAAATACTCTTATAGCAATCTCTCCTCTATTCGCTACTAATACTTTCTTAAATCCTTTCAGCATAATATTCCCCCTTATTATAATCTTTAATAATATTAAAGATTATAATCTAAATTTACAGAATTTTGAATATAATCATTCAACTTCCTTAATTAATAATATAAATTTGTAAAAGTAAATAACTTTAAGTTTGCATCTTTTTAAAATACCTATATATATTTAAGTATATTTAACGATAATAAAATTTTGATTTTATTTAATAAACTATAAAAGTTTATATTTTTTACTAATTTAAAAATAAGAAGATAGTATATGTATAATTTATATGACATGAAAATAAAAAAAATTAAAAAAGAGAGGTAATTTCCTCTCTTTTTTAATGATTATTTAAATATAATAAAAAAGATTACGTGGCTACGTCTTACTCTCCCGGGAGGTTGCCCTCCGAGTACCATCAGCGCTAAAGAGCTTAACTTCTGTGTTCGGAATGGGAACAGGTGTATCCTCTTTGCTATAATAACCACATAATCTTTCGATTAACTTATATTAAGTTTTAGAGTTAATACTCTAAAAACTGCATATCATTTATTGATTTATCATTTAAATTTATTGGTCAAGTCCTCGACCTATTAGTATCGATAAGCTAAATACATTACTGCACTTACACCTTCGACCTATCAACCAGGTAGTCTTCCTGGGGTCTTACCCTTACGGTGGGAAATCTTATCTTGAAGTC